>DASQXC010000368.1:0-4074 GCA_035639935.1 Terriglobales bacterium | reverse complement strand
AAGCTGTGAACAAGAAATTGGCGGGGTGCCCCACCCGAGCCGGTTTTGCTCGGGGGGGGTTTCAACCAATCCCGCCCTAGCAAAGGAGGCTAGGGCGGGGCACCCGCCGTGGTTTGATGGGCACTGTTCCGCCGGCCTCAGTGCGAGCGCCGCCGCTGCGCCCGGGAAGGCTTTTCCTCCACAACGGCGAACTGCAGCTTCCTTTGCACACGGTCGATGCGGTCTAACAGCACATTGACTCGGTCCCCCAGTGAATACTTCTTTTTCGTGCGCTCGCCGATGATCTGCTTGGTGTTTTCGCGATAAGCGTAGCGGTCGCCGGTGAGCGTTCCAATCGGCACCAGACCCTCGATGAAGAGATCCATCAGTTCGACGAAAAACCCAAACTTGGTAACGCTCACGATGAGAGCATCGAACTCGTCGCCCACGCGGTCGCGCATGAATTTGATCTTCTTCCACTCGATCAGCTCGCGCTCGGCATCGTCGGCGCGGCGCTCGGCGTTGCTCGATTCCTCGGCAATATCGTGCAGTTCTTCCTCTGAGATCGGCCCCTCAGTCACTGAAGCCCCTTGCACTTCACCGCTCTTTGCGGCACGAGTGAAGTCGTCCACCCCAGGCTGCGAAAACCGCGCAGCCTGGGGACCCCGGTCGTGCGCTGATGCAAGGCTTTTAGACTTTTCACTTTTCACTTCCCACTTTCCACTTCTGTTTTCAAGCACTTCCTTCAAAATGCGATGCACGATCAGATCGGGGTAGCGCCGGATGGGCGAAGTGAAGTGGGTGTAAGTGGGGGCGGCCAGCGCAAAGTGCCCGACGTTCTCCTCCGAGTAGCGGGCCTGCTTCAGCGAGCGCAACATCAGGTAGGAGATAATGCGCTCTTCCGGTTTGCCGGCGATTTTCTGCGTCAGCTTCTGGTACATGCGGGGCGTGATGTGTACCTCCTGCGGCAACTCGATGGCGTGCGCCGGCCGGCCAGTGCCGTGGCGCGCGCGGCGTTCGGCGCGCATTTCCAGGCGGCGCACCGGCAACGCCCCCACGCCCAGCGAGTACCCGAAGCTGGCGGCGATATTCTCAAATTCGAACACCTTTTTGGGGTCGGGCTTCTCGTGGATGCGGTATAGGGAAGGCACCCCTTTGTGCTCCAGGTACGAAGCCACGCATTCGTTGGCAGACAGCATGAATTCTTCAATTATGCGGTGGGCGATGTTGCGCTCGGAGCGGGTGACGCCGCGCATCATGCCCTCTTGATCGAACTCGATCACCGGCTCCGGCAGGTCGAAATCTATGGAGCCGCGACGCACTCGCTTGCGATTCAGGATGAGCGCCAGTTCGCGCATCAGCTCAAAGCTCTCAACCAGGGGCGCATAGCGCTCCCGCAGAGGCTTGTCGCCTTCAAGGATGAGATTGACGTTGGTGTAGGTCATGCGCTCGACGGAGCGAATGATGCCCGGGGCCAGCTCGTAACCGATGATTTCGCCATGGTGGTCGATCTCCATCACGCAGGACATCACCAGTCGGTCTGCGTCGGGACGCAGCGAGCAGATGTCGGTAGAAAGCTCGACAGGCAACATGGGCACGGCGCGGTCGGGAAAATAAACTGAGGTGCCGCGCAGCCGGGCCTCGCGGTCGAGCGCCGAGCCTGCGGTCACGTAGTGCGCCACGTCCGCGATATGGACTTGCAGCTCGTAATTTCCGTTCTGCAGCCGACGGACGAAGACGGCATCATCGAAGTCGCGGGCGGTTTCGCCGTCGATGGTCACAATGGGCAGGCTGCGGTAGTCGCGGCGGCGCAGCTCGCCGTGCGGAATGATATCTTCGACCGACTGGGCTTCTTCCAGCACCTCGACCGGGAAGCGGTGCGGCAGGTGGTACTTGCGGATGATGATCTCCACATCCACCCCGAAATCGTCCTCGTAGCCGAGAATCTCGATTATTCGTCCGCGGGGGTTCTGCGTGGGCGAGGGCCATTCCGTGATCTCCACATCCACGACTACGTTTTCCAGATCTTCGAGTTCCGCTGTGCGACGTGCCTCCTGGCCGATAACACGGTGCACCGCGCCGCCTCGCCTTTGCCCCTTCGCGCCCTCTGCGTTGGTCTTTGGAATCTCCATCCCACGCAGGATCACGATCTCCTGCGTGATTTTTTCGTCGATCGGAGTCACATAGTTGAAGCGCGTTCCATAATGGAAGGTACCCACGACAGTGGGGTGGGCCCGGCCGACGACGCGCACGATACGCCCCTCGGCCCGACGGTCGCGCACGGCTCCCATATCCACCAGGACGCGGTCACCGTGCATCGCATTCCCGATGGCGCTGGCGGGGATGAAAATGTCCCCGCTGAGCCGCTGTTTCACATCTTCGGCCCCGGGGATCACGAAACCGTAGCCGTCGCGGTGCATGCTCAGGCGTCCCAATACCTGATTGCGACCGGCCGCCTGAGGGATTGCGTAGCGGTCGCCTGGCATCTCGACCAGCTCCCCGCGCTCGACCATCTGCTCGAGCCGCGTGGCGAGGTTTCGGCGCTCATCCCCGTGGACCCCCAGTTCGCGCACGAGTTGCTTGAAGCCTGCTGTCTTCTTCGGCTGGCGGCCGATTTTGTCTAGAATGGAGCGATCGGAGAGCATTCCCGGCATCCGGTAAGCCGCAGGCCAAATTGCCTCTGGCGTTCTAATCCTCACGTAACTGTATCCTAAGCCTGAATGGACTTCCCGCTAGGAGCTTTGCCTGATATAAGAAATGCAAGCTGAGTAGGAGTATTTACATCAGTGAGTGCGTCCAAATGTGGAAGTCGGGGAAACGCCGTAGTTAGTGCCGCCGCAACTTCCATTGTTTTCAGCATCTCCCGTTTTTTGTGGGGACAAGTTAGGAATGCGCGGTTTGGCGATTAAAGTGCCCCCACTAAGTGTTTACATTCGGTACCTGGAAACAGATTTTTGTTGCTTGGATACAAGCGCAAAAGTAAACAGCAAGAGAACGGCTCCGCCTGTCAAACCGGGTTTGCTGGGAGCCTTAGTGTGTGTTGTGACTGAACGGTGAATTTAAGGAAAGGATTTCGAGAGGATTTATGTGGAAGCCCGCTAGTCAAAGTCAACCTGCAGTTCCCCCGCAACCGGAGAAGCCCGTGAGCCCGACCACTTCCAGCATGTCCGCAGCCGAGCCCGTGCCCGCCCCTGCTCCGCGCAATGCTGTTGTTAATACCGCCGAGCAGGCGACTATAGGTAAGTCCCTGGTCATCAAGGGTGAAGTGACGGGATCGGAGTCACTTTACATCGATGGCCGGGTGGAAGGCTCCATCAATCTCGCCGGCAATCGCGTGACGGTCGGCCGCAATGGTGTGGTGGCCGCCAACATCAATGCCCGCGAGATCGTGGTGCTGGGCAAGGTGCGGGGCAACCTGGTGGCCAGCGACCGCGTGGACATCCGCAGCGAAGGTTCTCTGACCGGCGACGTCGTCGCCCAGCGCATTTCCATCGAAGATGGTGCGTTCTTCAAGGGCGGCATCGATATCCGCAAGCCTGGCCAGAAGACCAACGGTGATGCCAAGGAAGTCCCGGCGGCGGAAGAAAAAGCAGTCGCCGTGGCCCGCGCCTAGCATCCGGCATGATTTCCACCCTTCGCGGGGCACCGGGCGGTTGGGGGCCAGCTTTTGGCCCAAAGCCGAGAGCCACCAGCACTGCGAAGGGCGGGGGTTCAAAACTCAGTTCTCCTCGCTCCCGCGCCGCCCAGTGCGGGAGTGGGGAGTGTTCGCACAAACGCCTGTTCGTCGGGAAGTGTGATGGTAGAGAAGATCCTGCAGCTCCTTTCCGTGCGTTGTTCCCACCGCAATCTTTCTAAGCCCTTCACCGCTGGAACCGATGCCGCCGCCCCAAGGGATGCCGAGTGGATGCCTGTTGGCAACAGCGGCCCCAGCCACTACGTCGTCTGCCTGGATTGTGGCAAAAAATTCGGCTATGACTGGCACACCATGAAAGTGGTCCGTTAGAACTGCTGTGAGGCCAGTTGGCAACACCATCCCGGCTACCCAATGTTCCTACCGCGATCCTGGCATAGCGCGGTGGAAGCGCCGGGCTTCAG
>DASQXC010000367.1:0-10207 GCA_035639935.1 Terriglobales bacterium | reverse complement strand
AAGGGCGAATCGAAGTCACCACGCGTCCTGGCTCCCTACGTCGTTTCCACAAGCGCTTCGAGTTCAACATCCGGGATGCTAGTTTGGATGCTCGCAACCATTTCGCTACGGTTAGCCGATCTCGGCGTCGCGAGTGGATCGACGGACAGATTGACGGGCCGCTGTTCGGCGGCAAGGCGACTTTCTTCCTCAGCGCCGACGCGCTTCGAGACAACGCCAACGAGTTCGTTAACGCCACATTGCCGGGCGGCATTAGCCTGTTCGACGCTGTTCCCGTTCCGCGGCGTACAGGCCACGTGTTCGGGCGTACGGACATCCGGCTGAGCCCGAACAACCTCCTGTCAGTGCGTTACAGCGGGCTCATCACTCGCTGGGCCAACCAGGGGGTGGGAGGGTTCGATCTTGCCGAGCGCGGATTTGCTACGAACAAGCGCATGCAGGAAGTCCGCGTGGCTCATATCGCCACTCCGACACCATCCTTGTTGAACCAATTTGTCGTCGATCTACGGAACCGGCCGGACTTGGATTACAGCTTAGCCGATGCCCCGGCGATCCTGGTGAACGGCGCGTTTAACAAGGGGGGCGCTCAGATCTCGCAGAGAGACCTGGAGAAGGACATGGAGTTCCAGGACTTCGTCTCCTACATCCACGGCAAACATTCATTGCGGTTCGGAGGCTGGGGGAAGTCGAGATTCATTGACTTCACGGACCGCTCCAATTTCGGGGGAACGTTCGAGTTTTCCGACCCGCAGAGCTACCTTAAGGGCCTGCCTTCTAAGTACACCGTCAGCCAAGGGGATCCTCGCGTAAAGTACAATCAGAATGAGATTGCATACTTCTTCCAAGACGAGATCCATCTCTTGCCCCGGCTCAGTTTGCTGCTCGGGGTTCGTCACGAATTGCAGTCAGATCTCGACTACCACAAGAACGTGGCACCCCGCATCGGCCTGACCACCTCGTTCGCGAACAGCCGGCTGATCGTGCGCGCGGGAAGCGGTATCTTCTATCAGCGCCTGCCGAGAAGTCTCGCAATACAAACCTTACTCTCCGACGGCACGCACCTGCAGAACTTTGTAGTGAGTGATCCAGTCGGCTTTCCTGCGCCGCCGGCAATTCTTCCCAATTCGCCCCAGAGTGTGCTACGGATCGATCCCCGCATCCGCGCCCCCTATGCCATTCAGGCAAGCCTGGGCGTGGAGGGAAGGCTGGGAAGCCAGACTTCGCTCACGGCGGAATACGTCATGCTGCGCGGGGTGAGACTGTTTCGCCTGCGCGACCTTAACGCTCCCTTGCCGGCAACCGTCCAGCGCCCCGATCCGACTTTCGTATATGTTGGTCAGTTCGAGACGACAGGCCATTCCGATCACCACGGTGTGACTGTTGGCGTCAACACGACATTCCGCAGGTTGCAACTCGTCTCCCGCTACACTTTCTCCCGCTCGTTGGACGACACGTCGCCCCTGAAACTTGAGCCTGGTGTAATCGGCCCGTTTCCGGCCGACAATTTCAATTTGCAAGGCGAACGCGGACGCTCTGATTTTGATCAGCGGCATCGTTTGGCTGTTGCCGCCATCCTCAAGCTCCCCCAGGGCATGAAACTCGGGGTGATCTCCACCGTTCGTTCCGGGATACCGTACAACATTACGACCGGTTATGACGATAACAACGACACTGTATTCAATGATCGTCCCAGCCTGGGCAATGCCAATGCACCTTTCGATTCTTTTGGTGTCGATGGGCAGATCCTGCGACGGGATGGGTTTCCCGCGTGTGGTACACCTGCAGTGTCCAGTTGCGTAATCCCCGGCGTCCTTTACAACGGCGCACAGGTCGCCTCAGGCACCCTCAATCCGGTCAACCCGAATGACGTCCGTTGGCTGGTGCTCCCCGGTCCCGGCAATGTTGGGCGGAACGCCGGAATCGGGCCCGGCTGGGCGAACGTGGACGTGCGGTTTACCAAGAAGTTCACGCTGCGCAAGGCGGCGGACAAGACGGAAACCAGCAAGGATATCGAACTCCGTTTCGATGCGTTCGATCTGCTGAACCACACCAATTACAAAACTTATGTCGGCACGATCACATCCCCACATTTTGGCTTGCCCAATGCTGCTTTTCCGTCGCGGGAACTCCAGATCGGTCTTCGAGTCAGTTTCTGAAGCCGAAAAATAGAGTTTTCTGAGGGCACGCCTTGGGCTGCTGACGGCTGGTCAATAAAACAGGTACTTTCGCCATTTGGCGTCGGAGCGGCCGATCAGGCGCATGATGTGGCGGCTGGTATGGAGATTGAAGGCCCGCGGCTCGCGCATCAGCTTCATGCCCGCCTCAGAGCACAAGCGATCGCCCTTGCGCCGGTTGCAGGCATGACAGCACGCAACCAGGTTCTCCCAAGTGGAGAGGCCTCCCCGCGAACGTGGCACCACGTGATCGAGCGTCAACTCGCTGGAGGGCAGTACATTCCCGCAATACTGACAGGTGTTGCGGTCGCGCAGTAGGATGTTCTTGCGCGAGAGTGCGCGCGTCTGGTGGGGAATACGGCGATATTCCAGCAGCCGGATCACCGATGGCATGCGGATGGCCAGCCGTGCCGAATGAAGATAGTGCCCGTCTTCCTCCTCGGTCATGGCCACTCCCTTGAGCACGAGCACGATGGCCCGGCGGGCGGCGCATACATTGATGGGCTCGTAGGAGGCATTCAGCACCAGCACGGGAGCGTGCATCGGGTTGTGAGCCTTGCCCTCATGCAGGGCAAAGGGCTGAAGCCCGCCCATGCGTCCCGGATTGCGTTCATGCTTATGCATACGCCTTCAGGGCCTTATGTTCTGAGATTTCCTCCGGAGCCGCCCAAGCGGCCTCAGACTTGAGCACACGCGCGATCGTGGCCACGAAGACGCGGTCGGCGCCCGCCCGGCGCAGCACGCGCGCACACTCGCTTACTGTAGCGCCCGTGGTAAAAACGTCATCGACCAGGAGCACGTCCTGGCGGGCGATCTGCTCAGGCGAGGTCACCCGGAAGGCGCCACGCACGTTTTGCTGCCGTTGGTGATCGGTGAGCCCAGTCTGGCTGTCCGTCGGGCGCCGGCGTTCGAGAGCGCCGCTCGCCAGCGTCAGACAACTGCGGTCCAAGTTCTTTAAGGCGGCACGCGCAATCTCTTCCGCTTGGTTAAACCCGCGCTGGCGCAGCTTGCTGCGGTGCAGTGGAACGGGTATTACGACCGCAAAGCGAAACTCGCTCCCAAACCCCTGAATAACTTCCGCCAGCATCCGTCCTAAAACGCCGGCTGCGGGACGTACGCGGTCATACTTCAGCAGATGGATCAAGTCGCGCAGGCCACCCTCGTAGCTGCCGTAGGCAATCGCCCGTTCAAATACAGGAGGACCCATGCGGCACTCGCCGCAGAGTGCGTCGCTGTGGGCGATCAAAATCCGCTCACCGCACACTGTACACGTCCGGCCACGGATCGGCTCGATACACTCCAGGCAGTGGTCACAAACGGGAAGCCGCGAAATCCTGGTTAGAGGGGTTTGGCAGAGACGGCAACCAGAGGGGAACAATGTGGCGAATAAGCTCTGCGCGACAGTGTCGAGCAGGCATACACTTCTCGCGCAAACCCCCGCGCTCTGCGCATTGCCGGGAGATTCCTGCGCCATAGCCCGCCTTAGCTCGCTACTGCTGAAGACCGCCCTCCTGTACGGTACCCCTTAAGCTGGTTCAAGTATAACGAGCTTTGAACCCGGCGTGCAATGCGCCTGGAAGATGGCTTGAAGCCGGCTACCCCACCTCTACCAGCCCATAGCGCCGCTCCCAGTGCGCTTTGAGGTGGGTCATGGCGCGGGAGATTTCTTCCACCGTGATATCTGGGTGTGGGCCGCTGATCAGGGCGAAGGCTTCGCGTTTGGCCAGTTCCAGCAATTGCCGGTCGCGCATGGGATTGGCCACGCGAAAGCTGGGAGCGCCCGCCTGGCGGGTGCCGGCGATCTCTCCCCAGCCGCGCAGCTCGAGGTCCAGCTCCGCGATCTTAAAGCCATCGTCGGTACGGACCATGGCATCCAACCGGCGCTCGGCTTCGAGTGTGACCTTGCCGCCGGTCATCAGCACGCAATACGACTTCGCGGTACCTCGCCCGATGCGTCCGCGAAGCTGGTGAAGCTGGGCCAGCCCGAAGCGCTCGGCATGTTCGATCACCATCACGGTGGCGTTGGGTACGTCCACACCGACTTCGATGACTGTGGTGGAGACCAGCACGTCAATTTCTCCACGCTGAAACCGACGCATAGTTCCGTCCTTTTCGTCGGCTGAGAGCCGTCCGTGGATCAACCCGACGCGCATTCCGGGAAAGACACGCTTGCGTAGCTCGTCGTACATTTTGATCGCGGCTTTCAGCCCGGTGCGTCCGCCCTCCGCTAGCGCTGGCAGCTTGCTTTCTTCCTGCTTTTCTTCGATCACCGGGTAGACCACGAATGCTTGTCGCCCCTTGGCTACCTGCTTGCGAACGAAATCCCACACCTCGGGTGCGCGCTCGTCCGAAACTCGGCGGGTAACCACCGGCGTGCGCCCGGGCGGCAGTTCGTCAAGGATACTGACGTCGAGGTCGCCATAGAGAGTCAGGGCGAGCGTGCGCGGGATCGGCGTGGCGGTCATGACCAGGACGTCGGGCTCAGACGGGTCGTCGGTCGTCGGCCCTCGGTCGTCGGCCAAAGCTGCTGTGGACGACGACGCTTGCGGCCGACGACCGACGACCGACGACCGACGACTAACACCGGCGTCTCCGCCGCTCTTTTTCATCAGCTTGAAGCGCTGCAGGACGCCAAAACGGTGTTGCTCGTCGACGATAACCAGCCCAGGGCGGGCGAACTCGACCTTATCTTCGATGAGTGCATGAGTACCGATGACCAGTTGCACGTCGCCACGAGCAATGTGTTGGCGTGTGCTGCGCTTTCGTTCCTCGTCGAGTGAGCCGGTGAGCAAGGCGATGCGATAGCCGGCGGGCTCGAGCAGGCGCCGGGCGGAGAGATAGTGCTGGGTTGCCAGGATCTCGGTCGGTGCCATGAGCGCAGCCTGATAGCCGTTCTCCATGGCAATGATGGCCGCCTCAAGCGCGACGATAGTCTTGCCCGAGCCCACGTCGCCCTGCAACAGGCGGCGCATGGGCGAGGGCCGCTGCATGTCGTCAGCAATTTCTTTGAGTACGCGCTTCTGTGCCACGGTGGGATGGAACGTCAGCACCCGCTTGACCGCCTCGCGAACGCGGTCCGTGATGGCAAATGAGATGCCCGGATGGGCGCGCAGATTGCGTCGCTTCCGCTCCAGTCCAACTTCGAGAAAGAACAGCTCCTCGAAGATGAGACGGCGGTGCGCGGGCGTGCGCGCGTTTTGTAGGTCCTCAAATCGCGTTCCCGGCTCCGGAAAATGCACCAGGCGAAAAGCTTCCCGTCGGGGGATGAGATCCAGGCGCTGGCGGATGGAGCGCGGAATGCCGTCGGCGATATCGGGCGTGAGGTCTTGCAGAGCGCGATGCATGACGCGGCGAAACCATCGCGGGCTCAGCCGCCCGTAAGCTGCGGATTCGTAGATGGGCACGATGCGCCCAACCTCAAGCGATTCCGCTGCCAGATCGTCCGGAGATTTTTCCTGAGCTTTCTCCACGGGCTCTGAGAGGATCTCGAACTGCGGCTGCACAAGCTGGACGCGGCTGCGCCCGCTGCGCGGTTCTTCCACCCGGCCGTACAGTGCAACTGTCTGCCCGGGCTTGAACTTGCCTTCGAGATAGCCGGCATTGAACCAGACGCAGATGATGGAGTCGCGGCCCTGCCCGGCGGTCATCTGGAAGATTTGCATGCCGCGGCGCGGCGTGCGGAACAGGCCGGCACCACGCACTTCAGCGATGATGGTCGCCATCTCGCCCGGATGCAGCTCCGCAACGTGGCGGGGATTGATTCGGTCCTCGTACCGAAAAGGCAGATAATAAAGCAGGTCCTCGACCGTGCTGATTCCCTTGCCGCGCAGGACCTCAGCCAGGCGGGGGCCGATTCCCTTGACGTACTGCACGGGGGTGTGGAGCTCAACCATTCCACGAGCAGTTTCAAATTTCGCGTTTCAAGTTTCAAGTAGGCAGCGCCGCCGGAGGTGGTTGAGGTGCACAGATGGGCCAGGGCGTTGCTGGCCGTTTTGCTGGGAAACCTGGTATATTTTGCAGCCATGCCGAAGCTGCCCCCTTCAGCCCGGCACGCGCCTGGGCGGTTGGATCCGGGGCTGCTGCTGGATTTTTGCCTGTGCGCCATCCTCTTTGGATTTGTTAGCTGGTTCTGGCGCTCTCGTCCTCAATGACCCGGTTTCGAAACCCTCTCCCAGTCCCCAGGGCCGCAGCGCAGCTTCCGATCGCAGCGCTGCACTCACTGAAGTGCTACGCCAATTTCCAAGGCGTGCCTGTCCGAACGGTTACCTAAAGGGAGTTGCAGCACAAGCGCGGGCAAAGCACAATGACACCGGTACTACTGCCCAATGGAAAAGGTCATTTCACCTCCAATCCCTTCTCTTGCTGGATTTACCCCGAAGAAGATCGTCGCCCGCGTATTGCTGGCAGAACTGGATGAGCCCGCGTCAGCGGTGATGCGCGACTGTTTCAAGCAGTTCAGCATACAGGCCGTGAGCAGTAATGGCGCTACCGAGAAGCGCCTGCAGAAGGAAAAATTCGAGGCTTGCGTAGTGCAGTTGAGCCGGCCAGATGCGGAGAGTGTGTTGCACGCGGCCCGCAACTCTCTCTCAAACTCGCGAATTGTGATCTACGGCCTCTCGCGCCACGGGCAGGAAGCGATGCGCTTCTCGAAATTCGGCGTCAATGCCGTGATCGATCATCCCGTGGACCGGCAGACGATGCTGAAGGTGGTGCGCTCCACCCATCTGCTGGTGGTGCATGAGCTGCGGCGTTACGTGCGCCTGCCGGTCGTGACCGAAGTGCGGGTGAGCTACGGAAAGTACAGCTTCCGCACTACTAGCCTTGAGATTAGCGCCGGCGGTATGTCTATCAGGTCCGACGTTCGTCTGGCCCAAGGGCAACCGCTCGAGGTCACGTTCAGCCTGCCGCCCAGAGGCAAGACGGTGGTGACGCGAGCTATCGTCTGCTGGAAGCGCGAACCTGCCAATATCTTTGGCATCCGCTTTCATCCCGCCGACCACCGCCGCCTGGAAGTGAAGAGCTGGATCGACAGCTATCTGGAGATTGGGTGATTGAGCCATTGAGTCCTTGAGCCATTGATTCATTGGATCACTGATCCATTTGGGGGCCCGAACTTCAAATGACTCAATGACCAATGGCTCAATGATTCAACGAGTCAATCCCAGCAACGCTTCCATTTCCTTTTCCTCAATCACCTTCACCCCCAACTCGCGCGCCTTGTCGAGCTTGGAACCAGGGTCGGCGCCGGCGACCACGTAGTCGGTCCTTTTGCTGACCGAGCCGGAAACGCGCCCGCCGGCATTCTCGATTAACTTCTTGGCTGCTTCGCGCGAATAGTTCGCCAGAATCCCGGTCAACACGAAGGTCTGCCCGGCAAGCTTGCCGCCGCGCTGTTTCTTTTTCCCTTTGAAGGCAAGGCCGGCCCCGCGCAGGTCTTCCACCAGCTTGCGGTTGCGCGGCTCTGCAAAAAATTCGCGGATGCTCTTGGCGACTCGCGGCCCGACTTCCTCGACCTCTTCCAGTTTGGCAATGCTGCCCGTTTCATCTTTCAATGTAGCTGCCTCGATGAGATCGTCGAGGGATCCGAAATGTTCGGCCAGGAACTGCGCCGTACGCTCGCCGACAAAGCGGATGCCGAGCCCGTAGATCACGCGCTCGAGCGGCAGCTTTTTCGAGGCTTCGATCTCGTCGAGCACGTTCTGCGCCGACTTGTCTCCCATGCGCTCCAATTCCATGAGCTGCGCTTTGGTTAGCCGGTAAATATCGGCGACGTTCTTGACCAGCCCGCGATCGCAGAGTTGGTTGACCAGCGCATCGCCCAAGCCGTCGATATTCATCACCGAGCGTGACGCGAAGTGCAGGATGGATTCGCGCAGCTTGGCGGGACAGTTGACGTTCACGCAACGATGGTCAGCCTCGCCTTCGATGCGCACGATGTGTCCGTGGCAGACGGGGCAGCGCTCCGGCATGTGGAAGTACTGTGTTCCACGCGGGTGGTCTTTGTCCTCGACCACTGAAACCACTTTGGGGATCACGTCACCGCCGCGCTCCACCGTTACCCAGTCGCCGATGCGCACCCCCAGGCGATCGATCTCGTCCATATTGTGGAGAGTGGCGCGGCTGACGGTGGTGCCGCCGATAGGGACCGGCTTGAGATGCGCCACTGGCGTGAGCTTGCCGGTGCGCCCCACCTGCACCTGGATGTGTTCAATCCGGGTAACGCCCGCGCGCGCTGCGTACTTATAGGCGATGGCCCAGCGCGGCGCCTTACCCGTGAAGCCCAACTCGCCCCAAAGCCTGGCCTCGTTCACCTTGATGACCACACCATCGATCTCGTAACCCAAGCTGTCTCGCTTCTCTTCCCATGAACCAATGAAGCGCCAGACGTCTTCAATGTTTTTCGCGAGACACCAGTTGGGATTCACTTTGAACCCGGCGGCAGCCAGGGCTTTCAACTCGTCGGCATGATGGTCGAGATAAGCTCGGCCGTTCACCAGCAGGAAGTAAGAATAAAAATCGAGCCGGCGCGCGGCCGTAATAATGGGATCGAGCACGCGCACCGCGCCCGCCGCTGCGTTGCGTGGATTGGCGAATTTCGTGAGCCCTTGCAGCTCGCGCTCCTCGTTCAGGCGCTCGAAAGCCTTGATCGGCATGACAACTTCGCCGCGCACCTCAAATTCCTGCGGCAGGCCCAGCTTTTTCAAAGTCGCTGCTGGAATCGAGAGGGGAACCGAGCGGATGGTCTTCACGTTGGGCGTTACGTCTTCGCCCACCGAGCCGTCGCCGCGCGTAAGGCCAAGATTGATTTTCGATTTGCCGCGGTCGTGTTCGTCGCGTGCGTAGCGCAGGGCCATGGAGAGGCCGTCCAGCTTGAGCTCGCAGATGTATTCGATCTGGTCGCGTCCGGCCAGGTCCCGCACACGCCGCTCCCAGTCACGCAACTCCTGCTCGTTGTAAGCGTTGTCGAGCGAGAGCATGGGGCTGGAGTGCGCCACCTTGACGAAGCCCTCGCGCGGCTTGCCACCCACGCGCTGGGTGGGCGAATCCGGAGTGATCAGATCAGGATGTTCGGACTCGAGCTGCTTGAGCTGAAGCATGAGCTGGTCGAAATCGGCGTCGGTGACCTCGGGCTGGTCGAGTACGTAGTAGAGGTGTTCGTGATGGCGAATCTTCTCGCGCAGCGCGTCGATCTTGCGCTGCACGTCCTGGGCGGCTGTGGCCATATACAAAAATTATAGACGGCGGCTTGCCAGCAATAGAAAACCGCGGAGGACGCAGAGGGCGCGCCGAGGCAGGAATGAATTCAGAATCCAGCGGCGTCATTGGCGCCCTCGGCGGTTTTCTGTTCTTGCGCGCTGTAATCCATTATTGTTGAGCCTGTGCGCAACGTCGTCCTGCTCTACAACCCGATAGCGGGCAAGAACCGCCGGCGGCGGCGTGACGAGGTGGAATCGGCAGCTCGGGTGCTGCGTGCTTCCGGCGTTGAGACCCAGGTCGTGGCGACGCGCGCCCCCGCGTCCGCCGGGGACCAGGCGCGAGAAGCGGTCGCTGCCGGCTGTGATGCAGTGCTTGCCTGCGGCGGTGACGGCACCATTCATGAAGTCGTGCAGGGGCTGGCCGGCACGGATACGCCTTTGGGGGTCATCCCACTGGGTACAGGCAACTCCTTGGCGAACGAGCTTCGGCTCTCGCGAAATCCGGTTCGCGCCGCGCAGGCGATTCTGGCGAGCGAGCCGCGGCGCATCGCGCTCGGCAAGGTCGAATATCCGGAACCAGCGAGCGCCCGCCAGAGTGCGCGCTATTTCATCGTGGTCGCCGGCGCAGGCGTGGACGCCCGCCTGCTCTACCAGATGAACGTTGCCGCCAAGCAGTGGGGCGGCATGACCGCTTATTATGCTGAGGGCTGCCGCCTCCTGCTGAGCGCCCGCTTCGAGCGTTTCGAAGTCCAGTGGAGTGATCTCCAGGGCAAGGCGCGCCGGCTTCTGGTCACCCAGATCATGGCGGTGCGCCTGCGGCAGTTTGGCGGCATCTTG
>DASQXC010000366.1:0-9370 GCA_035639935.1 Terriglobales bacterium | reverse complement strand
TCGATCGTGGCTATTGCTGGATTGGATGATGCCCACGATGCTTGCTGGGTGAGGTCAGCAGTGCTGCCGTCGCTGTAGTTTCCGGTGGCCGTGAAGTGCTGTGTCGTTCCAGCCAGCAAGGTAGGGCTGCTGATGGCAACGGCGATGGACACCAAAGGACCGCTACTCGCCGTAAATGCCACGTCAACCCAGTAATTCGCGCTATTGAAACTGTTGGCGGGAAATAAACTGATTGACCCGTAAGCGAACACGCCGTCACCGCCGCTGATTCCATTTTGCAGAGCGTGCAGTGGCGGGTTATCGACGCCTATGTTCGCGAAGTATTGCGAGTCGAAGCTGTAATGCCCAACATTGGTATGATAGCTGGCCACATAGACGACCCCGGCCGCGATCGCAACTGGGGTGGAGAAGTCAACCTGCTGCCAGCCGGAGGCGCTCTCATTCGTAAAAGTGGCAGAGGCCAACAGCCTGCCCGTATTCGTCCACAGATTACCGACATGCGTGCCGGTGTTCGCGCCGGCTTTATAAAAGCGGATGCCGGTGATGAAACCATCGAGGTCCGATTTGAACTTCACTCCCAGCTCCACCGCCGAGTCCGGACCTGCATCGATAGTTCCCGGGACTGTGATCGGTGTCCAGATATTGTTCGAGCCGGCTGCTGCTGTGGTCGCAAATGGGGCCAGCAACAACCCCACCATGACAATCCAAGTTTGTGGAAACCTGCTGATTCGCGTGCACTCCCTTGAGCCGAAGGGAGCAACTTCGCGCGTCTTCATGCTTTTCCCACCGGTGTAGTGATAGACCAAGGCTCGTTCGGTTCTGGCGGATGTGCTCATTGATTCCCCTGGGTACTCCAGACCTCGTAGCGGTTTTCGACGAGCATGTACTCGATCGTTTTTGCTGCCCAAGGTCTTCGATTGAGTCGCTCTTTTACCGCTTATAGCTGCTAACCGGAGTGGGCCGCAAGCGGAGGGAAGTGTGGAAAAGTGCAAAACTCGACTGGATCACGTCCTCGTGGAATTCTGCCTAACAGGTTACGCGCTGGTGGGCGGACGCGTGGCTTACCTCGAGCACGAGCCCGGCGCTCACCTGCTTTACGACGTGGACGCGCACCACATCTCCGTCTTCATCTTTCGCAATCGCCCCCAAGACCGAACGTACATTTCCTACACGCGACTCCACAGTTCGCGTGCCCTCTTTCAAAGTAGAGTCGTGGACGTCTGATGGCTTGCGGTACTTCGTCGTGGGCGAAGCCAACTCGGAGGCCATCCAGGGACTCAGCGGTCTGCTAAAGTAGGCGGGCGCCTGACGCGTGTTCCGCTCCATCCTCGGGCTAACCGCGCGCTGAGCGCCACTTAGCATTCAGGGAGGTCCCAGTGGACGACGAACATACCGGGGCTGATTGGGCATGCCGTCGTATTCCCTATAATGAGGGCGATGGCACTCGTTATTTTCCTGAGGGGCGTCAACGTGGGCGGGCATAAGAGCTTTCGCCCAAGCATCCTCGCGAAGCAACTGAAGGACTACGGTGTGGTCAACATTGGTGCGGCAGGGACATTTGTCGTCTGTAAGCCGGTTGGCCAGACGCGGCTACGTTCCGAACTGCTCCGGGGGTTACCATTTCAGGCCGAGATGATGATTTGCACTGGCCAGGAGCTGATCGCGGCCGCCTCAGATAATCCGTTTGACGGCGAGCCGCCCAGTTCCGATATTGTTCGTTTCGTCAGCGTGTTGGCGAAACGGCCCGAAGTCCTGCCTTCGATCCCCATTCGTATTCCAGGAAACGGCAAGTGGCTCGTTAAAATCCTCTCCGCACACGATAGGTTACTTTTCGGCTTGTACCGGCGCGAAATGAAGGCCATCAGTTATCTAGGCGCGATTGATAAACTTTTCGGAGTGCCCGCCACAACCCGCAATTGGAATACGATCAGCGCAATTCTCCAGGTGCTAGCGCGGCTGCACTTGGCCACCTGACTATCGTTGTATTTGGGTAATAGTGGCTGAGAATTCGCTGAAAGCCCAGCCCTTGTTGAGCCATTGCCATAGCTCCGGATTGGCAGAGTCCGATGCCGTGTCCTTGGCCGGTTCCTTCAAGGATGATCTGATCGCCCTCTTTCTTCACGCGGAAGTCGTTGCTCGGAACCGCGTCCCAGCCGAGGCGGCGATCGATATCCAGCCGCGTAGACTCGTCGGAGCTGTGTAGCGCCGCTGCGTCCCGAGCGGAGATTCGGCTCGACCAGCGTACGGGGTGGGAACGGCAATACTCGCATTGGACCGAATAGTAGGGATAGGCGGCAGATGGAAGCCCTAGTTCGGCGGGCGTTCGGGTTCGCCCACTGCAACTACGGGTATACATCGCGGCGAAGGGCTGAGAATCATGCGCGAGAACCAAGCCGCGCGTAGCCTCGGCTGCATTCGCGACAGCACTGTCCGGAACCGGCGGCTCGCGCAGAAACTGGCAGTGCGTCGTGTCGCAAAAGTCGAAATCGAGGTGTCGTCCGCGACTTGCCACGAAGTAAGAGCGAGCTGCGATCGCCTGCGCTTTGAGAGCTTCCAGTGGAGTATCCGGTGTACTTTCTGCCGCGACCGCGGATGCAACTGCCGTTTCAAGATCCATGGCCACGAGCGCCGTCAAGGCTCCGCCGGACGGCTTGATTTCGAGTGTGCCGTGCTAGTGGCGCGTGATCTTGCCAGGAACGGCGAGAACGGTGTCGCACAAGCTTGCCATTTTCCGCTTTCCATGCTGGCGTCCGCTGGCTCAAGCACAACCTGCAAACCGTATCCGGCGGCGATGAGCAGCTTGCTGATTATCGCGACGGAGTTTGCGAGAGCCTGGCTAGTATGGTCCGTGCCGCGTCGGACCCCAGAGTATTCAGCTCGGCCGACTGACTCAGGTAGCGCTCTGCCATGCGAGAGTCGCTGCACTTGAGCGCTATCTCCCCGGCGTGGCGGAACAGAGTAGCGTCGCGCACGCCGACTGCCAGCGCCCGCTCGATCTGCTTGCGCGCCTCCGCATACTGGCCATTTGCGTAGAGCGCCCAGGCATACGAGTCAACCGTGAAGACGTCGTGCCGGCGCGCAAGCTCGCGCTGTGCAACTTCCAGCGCCTTGGCGGGCTGCTGGGCGTGATCGGCATAGTAGAGGACCAGCTCGCGATTGGAGTTGTCTCCGCGACGTGTTTCCAGCAGCGACCTGCGCTCGAACTCCGCAAACGCCTTCCTCGCCTCCTCGTTTTTGGCCGCCAATTGCAATGCCTCCGCGAGCTCATAGAGGTTCTC
This sequence comes from Terriglobales bacterium, assembly GCA_035639935.1. GTDB lineage: Bacteria > Acidobacteriota > Terriglobia > Terriglobales > Acidobacteriaceae > JAHFUA01. Next base: position 6,092 of record DASQXC010000366.1, on the reverse strand, counting down.
CGCATGCGGAGCAACGGCATAGCGCCGCTGCAGCAGCTCCACCGCTTCGGCATATCGCTTCTGCTGGATCTTAACCTTGGCGAGGTTGCCTAACGCGTAGTGGTAACCGGGAAATTTTGTAAGCGCCTGGCGCAGGAGTTCCTCGGCAGCGTCCAGCCTGCCAGTCGCGAGATTAAGATGCGCCATCTGCGTGAGGATCCAGGCCGCGTCTTCGACCTCGCCGAGCGGCGTCGATTGATAGGCCATGTTCATCAGTTCCAGCGCACCGTCGATGTCGCCAACGAGCTCGCGCAAATATGCAGCGCGCGTAATGCCGGGAAGATTGCCGGGGCGCAGATCGAGCATCCATTGGGCCGCTGCTTCAGCAGCGTCGTAATTGCCGAGCTCGACATTGGCGTCCGTGAGGAGACCGTAGAGCATCACGTCGTCAGGCCTTTGCTTGTTGAGCCGGGTCGCGGCTTCGAGCGCTGCCGCGAAGTCGTGTTTGCCGAGCAGCAGCCAGACACGTGTGCGCTCGCCATCGAAATTGCCGGGCGAGATCCGGAACGACTTCTCGAGCGCCTGCTCCGCCTGCGTATAAAACTGCAGGTCGGAGGTTTCGCGCGCTCGGCGTGACAATGCCAGTGCCAGCGCGTTGTAAGCTTCGAAGTCTTTCGGGTTTGTCTCGATCAGCTTTCTAGCCTGCGCGATGCTCCGTTCCGCCGGCGTCAGCGTTACGGCTGGGGAGACTGGAGCTTGCGCGACCGCAGCCACAGTGCCTGCAATGACCATCAACAAAATCGTGATCCACTTCATGAGATTCCTCCCAATAGAAAATTCGTGGCCGCCATCCCGTACAGCGGCCACGATGCCGCTCAGTTCACGGGACAGATCCCGCCGGCCTGGCCGGAGCACCCTGCCTGACCGGGGGCGACGTGGTGACTATTCCGTCCGCTGTGGGCGGGCAGTACGTACGGGAAGCTTGTGCCAAAACCCACGTCGCTCGTATTGACGCCATCCCCAATGAGGTTGTTAGGGGCCTTGTTGAAGTCGGGCACCAGAACACCGGCTACGACGCGGGCTGCGATGTCGACCACGTCGTCATTGAGCCGACGCCCGTTGGGGAAGCCGGCATTGTCGCCCGCGAGGAAGCCGAGGCGCTTTTGGCTGCCCGCCGGCGTGGGCGGGATTCCGGTGTTGAGCCGCAGCAGATCGGCAATGGGACCATGGTCATTCGGTCCGCACCCCGGACAGATCGGCGCCATGTACTGGACCAGGGGCAACAGGTCGGTGCGCGGCGCCGCCGGCACCGGTATGCCGATGGATGCAAAGATGTGCGCCAGCAGCGGGTCCAGGAGGAAGTTCGCGAACTGGCCGTCGTTCTTCGGATCATCCACGCTGAAGCGGTCCTTGGAGCCGGTGCCGATGATCAGTTCGTTGATCAGCGAGTTGCCCTCACGGTTCACCTGACGAAATTCGGCTTCCGTCTTGATGGCTCCCCTGGCGCTATTCACCTGATTGGGGGAGCGGCGGATGGTGATGCGCTGGCGCGCGGTGCTGCCGTAAGTCCCGATCACGGCCTGCTTATCGCTGGCAGGATGGGGCTTGCCATCAACCGTAAGCATCGTGGTAGGTACTTCGAGCACGATCGAGTTCACGTTGAAGCCCGCCACCGAGTTCGGTGCGAAGTTCTGGGTATCATCGGCATCTTCGGCCGGGGTCATCACTCCGCCTACACCCATGCGGAAATTGAGCGAGTCGAACGCCGCGCCCAGGTCGATGAAGAAAGGGTCGGCGACTGTCCCAGCGAAAACGCGCACACCATTACCCAAGTCATAGATACCTTGGTTGAACAGATTGTCGTAGTCCGGCATGGTGCGTGGGCCGACATTGGAAGGGACCGCGAAGAGCGTGTATCCATGGCTCAGCTCGGTCGCCACACCCTTCCGTACCATGGTCACGGTGTAGGTTTGCCGCAGGCTCAGCCCTGCCGAGCCCGGCCCGTCGAGCGACGTAATGGGGGGAATGCCGGCAATTCCGCCCACGTATCCTGTGAAGACGCCCGGCGCGCGGATTTCGGTCTTGAAGCGGAACTGGAAGGTGATGTCTTCCTCAGCATCCTGATCGTTGTCTACCTTCATTTCGTACAGCACGTTCGGATCGAAGGGGAAATAGTTGGGTCCATTGGATGGCTCGAGAAAGGGATCGACGTTGATGATCATGGTCACCCGGTCACAACCGGGACGTCCGAAGCTGCAGAAGGCGTACCAATCGGTGACATCCGCAGTGCGATCCAGGGCCGTGATTGGTGCTTCGCGGTGGCTGGAAGCAAATACGTTGGTCGGGATCGCCAGCGTGACTACCAGAACACACGACAGCAAGCGCACGAATAGTGTTTTCATTTCGGAATCTCTCTGGGAGTTGAATTGAGCAGCAGCAGCTTGCGAAGCACAAGGACTCTGCACCCGCTACTTGCTCCTGTGTGCTCTTACGTGTGGCCGGCGGCTTTGGATCATCGGCGCGCGCACAAAATATTTTTCTTTCACAATGATCCAGAGATTTGCGCCGCGTATAAACAGGCCGCCGCTCTCTTGATGTGGGCTGTGAGCTTGCGCAGGTTTCCGATGCATCTTAGACTAGCCGTCCGTTTTCAAAGCTCTTGATCCGAAGCCACTCCGCCACCGTACATCGAATGGTCTGAAAGCGCGCCTGATGGTCGACGCCGCCAATGCCCCTACGGACGCTACGCTCGTGATGCGCATTCGCGCGCGCGATGAAGCCGCCTTTGCGGCCGTCTATGATCGTTATGCGGGGCTGGTGCACGGTGTGGCGCTTCGTATTCTCAAAGAGAGGACCGCGGCAGAAGACGTTCTGCAGGATGTCTTCCTTGGGCTTTGGTGCAAACCCGAGGCGTTCGATTCGGCACGCGGCGCGCTGGCTCCATGGCTCGCTGTCATCGCACGCAATCGGGCGCTCGACCACCTGCGGCAACTGCCGCCCGCAGGCGATTTCGAACAGGTCGTCGTCAGTGTTCCAGGGAAGATCGGGACAACAACAGAGACAGCGGTGACAGTGAGGAAGGTACGCGAGGTGCTTGCGACGATTCCGGCGCAGCAGCGCGAAGCTCTTGAGATGTCTTTTTTTGATGGCCTTACGCACTCAGAGATCGCCAATAAGACCGGTGTTCCGTTGGGAACCATCAAGGGAAGGATCCGCGCAGCAGTTGCTGCCGTGCAAAGGGCCTTCGAACGCAAATGACGCAACACGAGACCCAGGACGATCTGCTGCTCTACGCGCTACGCGAACTAACCGCGAGTGAGCGCACCCGTGTGGAGGCCCACCTGACCTGGTGTTCCCAATGCCGCCGCGAAACCGAAGCGATGCAAGGAACACTTGGAACGGCGCTAATGACGCTTGCGCAACCTCCGCCGGCGGCAGCAGTGCGCGAGCGCCTGCTGCGACAAATACATACGGAAACACCCACCACAGTTTCGGTTACCGAGCGCAAGCGCTGGTTCTGGGTCCCGGTTTTCGCCACTGTGCTGTTAGCAGCCGTTTCCGTTTGGTTGTGGCGTGAGAACGCTGCGCTGCGGGGGCAGCTCAAAAAGCCAGCCAGAACGACGCCTTCGGACCCGGCCCAGCAGATCCGCGAACTTCTTGCGGCATCGGAAACGGAACAGTTCACCCTGACGCCGGTGAAATCTGCTCCCGTCCCACAGGGAAAAACTGTGTACCGTGCCAGCACTGGGACTCTGGTGTTCGTCGGATCGCATTTGCCCCAAGTCGCGTCCGGTAAAGCCTATGAATTATGGCTGCTGCCAGCCAGCGGCGCCGCTCCTGTTCCCGCCGGCGTCTTCAAGCCCGACGCGAATGGCAACGCCACGGTCGTGCTTTCCAACGTGGCGGCGGGCGTACGCGCTAAAGGGTTCGCCATCACCGTCGAGCCGGAGAGCGGCAGCGCCACGCCAACACTTCCCATCGTGATGGCAGGTGTGCGCTCCTGAGCCTGCTCGCCCGACCACCAAATCGGCTGGATGGCATTAGCACAATGGAACAGCGCGGCTGGCATCGGACGATAGGACAGCACATTTAACCAAACGGCAATGAAACCCTAGGGGTCAGGCGACTTCAGTGTCTTCAGAGAGCCGCTGTCCCCCAACAGCATCATGGCAACCTCTTTCCGAGGGTGTTTTAGGATGCAGCCGATCAGCGTTTAAGGCACCGGCAGGATCTCGCAAATACTGAGGTTGTAGCGGTCACCGGTGGGTGCCGTGTCGTTGATGGTGACCACTGTTCCTGCCACTGGCGTCGTGCTGTTCTGCCGTTGAATCCAGTACGTGTCCCCGACCGTAGCCAGGTACTGATCAACCATGGTCTGGTTGGAGCCGGGGACCCTGGCAGTAGCCGTATCCCAATCGTTGCCCACGCCGAAGACCCAGGAGTTGTTGCGGGTAGTGGTCAGTGACGCCGTGGGCGCACCTGCGGTAGCGGTTCCGCTGCCAGTCGCGCCGATCGCGCCCGAGCCGCCGACGCCGGAGGTGTCCACGCCGGTGAAGGTGACGACCGTAATCGCGGCGGCCACACTCTGCGAAAGCGTGGCCGAAACCTGCGACGAAAGCCCGACGGCACACCGCGACGCTGCAGGACTTTGCATACATGGCAAGGGGTTGCAATGTACGGCATAGCATTCCCAATTACGCGGTTTCGTGGAGGAGTCTCTTGCCAAGCGTGGCGCAAGACCGGAAGCAGATGTGTTGTTTCTTCCCGGAATTTCGAGTCCGTCGGCGCTTGGGATATGGGCGGGAAGATGTTACACCTTTACCTTCTTGCACAGTGATGGTCTCATGTGCGGCGATACCTGTCAGTTTGTCTACCTGCCCGCTAGGCCATCTCACTTCACCGTCCGACTTCACCGCATTGTGTAGACCCGGCGAACACGCCCGACAATGACCTTATTGCCGGGTATCCGCAGGGCGAGACCGTCTGCGCCCGCTCCGCCTCCAGCAGCAGCTCATACCCTGGCCCACGCAGGACTTTCCCGGCGCGCGCGCCGGTCATTTTGCCGCCGTCGATCACAGGCACCCCGTTCACCAGCACGTAATCCATGCCGACCGAGAGCTGGTTGGGATTTTCAAAAGTCGCCACATCATGCACCGTGGTGGGGTTGAACACCACCACGTCCGCCCACATGCCCTGCTTGAGCACGCCACGATCGGTAAGCCGCATGCGCTGGGCCGGCAACGCGGTGAACTTGTGGACGGCCTGTTCCAGCGTGAGCTTGTGCTCTTCGCGCACGTACTTCCGAAGGATGCGCGGGAACGTGCCATACGCCCGCGGGTGCGGATGCGCCTCGCCCAGTCTGCCCTCGGGCGAGGTGCCTTCGGAGTCGTTGTCCACCGAGACCCACGGCTGCATGAGCGCCAGGTCAACATCCGGCTGCGACATGCCGAACACGGCCACGCCGGTAAACGCGTCGTCCTCGATGAGGATGTCCATCAGGGTATCCATTGCGTCCTTATTGCGTTCTTTCGCGATGGCCGCCAGCGTTTTGCCCTGTATTGGTTTAAGCGCGGGGTTGTGGACAGCGCCGATCAGCACCGCCTCGGGGCCGGGAATTTCCTGCCACTCGTTGTCCCAGGTGCTGGAGGGCCTGAGCATGTCCTGGCGAATGCGTGCGCGCATGGCCGGGTCCTTCAGCCGCTCGATCAGCTTCTTGTCGCCACCATCGTGCGCCCAGGGCGGGATGAATGCTGACATGCCGTTGTACCAGGCGGTATAGGCGTAGGTGTCAGCGGTCACATCCACGCCTTCGCCGCGCGCCTGCTCGATGCGCGCGACCATCTGCGGCATGCGTCCCCAGTTCGCCTTGCCCGCCGCCTTGATGTGCCAGATTTCTACCGGGATGTGCGCCTCGCGGCCGATGCGCACGGCCTCGTCGATTGCTTCCACTACGGCGTCACCCTCGCTGCGCATGTGGGTAGCGTAGATGCCGCCGAACTTCGCGGCCTCAGTCGCCAGAGCGATCAACTCGTCGGTTTTGGCGTAAGGCGCGGGCGCGTACTGCAGGGATGTCGAGACGCCCATCGCCCCCTGTTGCATCGCCTGGCGTACCA
>DASQXC010000365.1:0-3913 GCA_035639935.1 Terriglobales bacterium | reverse complement strand
CCACACACGCCGCTGAAAGTATGCTTTCCAGTTCGCCTGTGCCTACTACGGCGTCTACTTCCGGGATGTTTTTGCGGATCTCGTTACGGAAGCGCTCGACGAGGCAGCCTGCGACCACGAGCTTCTTGAGGCGGCCCGCAGCTTTATGCCCGGCCATCTCCAAGATGGTGTTCACCGACTCCTGCTGCGCGCTCTCGATGAACGAGCAGGTGTTGACGACAACAACATCAGCATTTTCTGCGCGCGGGGTGATCTCGGCGCCGGCGCGCGCCAGCAGCCCCATCATCACCTCGCTGTCCACGAGATTCTTGGGACAACCTAAGCTGACGAAGCCGACCTTGACGGGTTCTGTTTTGCACTCCGCCATCCTCTTTGCATTGTAAATGAATAACTTTATAACCGCCGAGACGCCAGGGTCGCCAAGGTGAATTATCGAAAAATGGCTCGGAGTGCTCGGCGTCTCGGCAGTTAAGATTTCCTCAATTCCTCATAGACGTGTGGCAGAGCCTCAGCATCTTGAGCCGAGTTGCCGAAGCGCGCCTTTTCGTAGTGATCGGTGAAGGCCGCCACTGGCCGGCGCAGCTTCGCGTCGCCAATGCTCCTGACGAACTCTTTGGGCGTATGCTCGGGCAGCTTGCGCCAGCCGCGGCGGCCGAGCCGGCGGAGCATGCGGCTGTACCAAATAGCGGCGGCGGTCGACGGGGCCCTGCCAGGATTGCGAACAAGGCGCCGCGCCCGCACTAGGCGACGCAGGCGGCCGACATTCAGCAGGGCGATGGCAACTGCGATCACAAACAGCATCAGTCCCCCAAAACGCCAGGGAGACTCTTCGGCCCGCGCCCCAGTCTCGCGCGCCCGCTGCAGCAGTCCGGCAGACAGGCGGCCGGCCCAGAGATGCATTCGCGTAAGCAACTGCCTGCTGCGGGTCCTCATGGTGTTTGACAAGGACATCTGGTGTTCGAAGTCGTAGTTGATCACCCACTCCCGCCAGAACTCTCGGATCGCATCGAGATAGAGCTCTGGGCGGTTCCAGGCACCGGGGGACGGTGTTCCGCCTGCTGGTGTGGGATCGAACTCAATCCATCCGTGAGCAGGGAAGTATGCTTCCACCCAGGAGTGCGCATCGCGTCCGCGAACGATGTAGCTGCCGGTCACAGAATTGACTTCCCCGCGGCGAAAGCCGTTCACCACGCGTGCTGGGATACCCAGCGTTCTCAGCATAAGCGCCATTGACGAGGCGAAGTACTCGCAGTGGCCGGCCTTGCGCTCAAACAAGAAATGTGCCATAGGGTCGGGCTGAGGAGTTTTCGGAAGCTGCAGCGTATAGGCGTAATTGGCTTGCAGAAAATGCTGAAGGGCGATTGCCTTGTCGTATGGCGTTGGTGCCCTGGCGGCGATGTCGCGGGCCAGTCCCTGCACTCGCGGATCGAGGGGCGGCAGTTGCAGATACTGGCTGCCGACCTCAGGCGGGACGTTCGCGTCTGCCCGGCGCAGTTCATCGGGCGAGGATCGGGAGACTTCAGAGACAGCTCGGTAAGAACCGATCGCGTGTTCGCGATCGCCGTTGTATACGGCCCCACCCTCATCCACCATGATCATGCGGTAATTGCCGGAAAGCGACCGTGGCCGCGCCGCCAGGAAAAAGACATTGGTGCCCAGCGGTTCCATGAGCACCCGATAGCGCACCCGCTGCTGCGGGATGGCCGCGGCGCTGGCGGCCCGCGTCGTGCTCAGGTCAAAATTGCCTTCTCGATTATTCAGCGCCGTTGTTTCCTGCAGCGGGTTCGTCCAGCGGGCGCCGTCGAATACTCTCAGGGCCACGCCGCGCCACTTCAGGTTATGCGTGCCGCGGGTGTCGCCATCAATCTGGATATGCATCACCACTGCGTCCGACTGCTGGATCTGGCCGATCTCGCCCAGGCGCACGTCATTGCTGAAGCCACTGACGAGGGTATTGCGCGACGCATACGCACTCATGTATCCCGCTGAAAGCCGCGGCATGATGAAGAAGATCAGCGATGAAACCAGCCCGACGGCGAAAGCGAGTGCTACCGCCGTGATGAACAGTGATCGGGGGATGGAAGGTGCAGCCTGGGAAGCGGCAGCCGCACGCGACGAGGATCTCCTCATTTCCATAAGGATGAAGCTCGAGACCGCCAGCAGCAGGAATGCACAAAACGATGCGAAGAAGACGGCGTCCGTTGTGAGGACTGCCGCCGCGAGCACCGACAGGAAAGAGATAATCACCAGGTAAACCTGGTCGCGGTCGCGCTGGGAGGAGAACATCTTCACGACCATGACGAACAACAGGAGATGGACAGTGGCAGAAACGAAACTTCCGGAGAGGAAGAACAAATCGCAGAGAAAGAAAGCCACGTAAACCAACGTGAGGTACGAGGCCCAGCGCTCGGGCAGTTGCAGGCTGTGTCCGCGGATCAGCAGATATCCGCGGTAGAACAAGGCAAGGGAAACCACGATCAAGGCTGGCACGGCTAGCTTGCCGGTGCTGGCCAGCACCAGGAAGCCGGTGACCACCAGGAAGTACAGGGAAAACTGGAAGTAGCTGTCGATTGCCTTAGATTCAGATGAGGATTGAGTCATTGGGCCATTGAGTCATTGTATTTTTTGCCGGATTTCGAACAGTTGGCAGCTCCAATGACATGAATAATCGTTGGCTGAAGCCTGCGCTGTCAATGACTCAACGGCCCGATGACTCAATGATACAATGAAGCATGGCGCTGGGTCCCGCGCAACCCAATCCCGCCAACCCCGCCAGGTCCGGAAGGAAGCAACGGTAACGGGTGGTTGAGTGTGCAGTGGGGTGCTCGGCGCCTTTTAGCTATTACCTCCTGGCCACTTGTTGCTAGCCAACCGCGGCTCTCATTTGCTGAGCTCAACCATGCGGCGTGCCCAAACTGGTGCTAGCAGCTAGAGGCTAGTAGCTGGTTAGCTGCTTCCACATAGACTTTCCCCGCCTGCATAGTTGAAAATAAGGATTTTTGTCGAAGGAGAGAGTGTGTCGAGTAAGCCTGGGGCGAAGATAACAGCGCTGGGGACGTATGTTCCGCCGCGCCTGCTGACCAACGAAGACCTCGAGAAGATGGTGGAGACCTCGAGCGAGTGGATCATCGAGCGCACCGGCATCCGGCAGCGGCACATCGTGGATAAGGGCGTAGCCACTTCCGATCTCGCCGTCTCGGCCGCCCGCACGGCGCTCGAGGAACGTGGCATCGAGCCGTCGGAGGTCGAGTTGATCATTGTCGCCACCGTCACGCCCGACATGCTATTTCCCTCCACCGCCTGCCTGGTGCAACACAAATTGGGCTGCCCCGGGGCGTGGGGGTTCGATGTCTCCGCTGCCTGCTCTGCTTTCCTCTACGCTCTGCAGTGCGGCAACCAGTACGTTGCCAGCGGCGCGCACAAAAAGGTGTTAGTCATCGGCTCCGATGTGATGTCCTCGATCATTGATTACACAGACCGTGCCACCTGTGTGATTTTTGGCGATGGCGCCGGGGCGGTGCTGCTCGAGCCGACCGATGGCGATTCCCTGGGCATCATTGATTACCTGCATGAGATCGATGGCTCCGGCGCCTGTTCGCTCTACATGCCCGGCGGCGGCAGCCTGCATCCTTCCACACGTGAGACCGTCGCTAAGAAGATGCACTACGTCCACCAGGACGGCCAGGCGGTCTTCAAATACGCGGTACGCAAAATGGCTGAAGTCTGCGAAAAACTGCTGGCGCGCAACGGACTGACCGGGCAAGATGTGGACGCCTTCATTCCTCACCAGGCGAACCGGCGGATTATCACCGCCACCGGCGAGCGCCTGCAGTTGCGTTCCGAGAGCGTGATCATCAACATAGATGAGTATGGCAACACCACCGCGGCCACCATTCCACTGGCCCTGGAGACC
>DASQXC010000364.1:0-8055 GCA_035639935.1 Terriglobales bacterium | reverse complement strand
TCTCTTCTTCGTCCGGCTCTTCGTCCGGTTCCGCCGCGCGCCGTTTCGCCGGCGCCTTCTTTGTGTCAACCTCCAGCACCCGCGCGGCCTGCTTCGCCGCGATCGCCACCAGGCCCGGCGATTTCGCGATCACCGGATCTTTCGCGAGATCCTTGTAGATCTCGAGCGTGGTTTTGTAAAACTCGCTCTCTTCGTCCTGCAAATCCGGATAGCGGCCGTAGAGCTGCGCCTCCTGCGTGATCTCGGCGCGCGTCGAAGCGATGCGCCGGTCGATCTCCTCGACGCGCGCGAAGCCCAGCTCGCGCAGGCCCTTTTCGATCGCCTTGCGATTGCCCGAGGTGAGAGCCTCCACCAGGTCCACGGAAAGCGGCTTATCTTCTTCCTCGGCCGGCTTCTTCGGCTCGGGCTCGCCCGCGCGGCTGGCGCGGTCGTACCAGTGCCGCATGCCTTCCTCGGCCTGCTTGCGCGCCTTGCGCTCTTCCTTGAGCTGCCGCTTCAATTCGGCGAGCTCCGGCGCCTCCTTGGGTTTCTCCGGGTCTTCTTTCTTCTCGACTTCCGCCGGCGCCTCGGCCGGTTTGCTCTCTTCGGCTACCTGCTCGAATTCTTCGACGTTCACTTTTTCCCCTTGAGCTTTTTACGCCATCCGTACGGCGTGTTGTCGTAGATCGTGGCCTTGCGCTCGTATCGATCGGAACAGCCCGGGCACAGCACCTGGTAGATGCCGTCCTTGGGATGCATGTACATCCGCACATCGGCTCCGCCCTGGGCCGCGCGCAACGCCTCCGTGCTTACACCGCACACATGGCAGGCCGCGGGCGGCGTGCCCTCGGCGAGCGCGCGCAGCGCCTCCAGGTGATGCTCGTAGCAATGCCAGCAGTACCCGGTAATCGCGTCATGCACGAACTCGCGCGGATCCCGCGCCTTGCCGCAAATGCGGCAGGTGACCGCCACCATGATCCCCGGCGAAGTCAGGCTACTTACAGCCCTTCTTCGGCGGCATGCCCTTCATGGGCATCGGCGCCGGCTTCCCCAGCGGGTGCTTCGGCGCCTTGGTTCCCAGCGGATGTTTTACAGAATGTTCCATAAGCTCTCCAACCGCAGCAGCATTTCCACGATGATGATGATGATCGGCTCGGTGGGGTTCAGCCTTTGCTCCTCTGCTTGCGGATCTCGTCGGCAATTACCTTGGGCAGCAGCGCGTCCACCCGCGCTTGCTCGATGCGTCCCATCACGCGCAGCGCCTCCTCCCAGCTCCTGGCGCGCGTCAGTTCCTCAATGAGCTGCGCGAAGGCCCGCCGCTGCCGCTCCCGGTAGAGCTTCCACCCGGCGTGCAGTTCCAGCTCCTCGAGCGCTTCCAGATCCAACTGGTCCGGCTTAATGGGCATAGATCACCGTCACGAAAGGCTCCAGTAGAATTTCGCGAATGCGCGCGAACCGCTCGCATTGGGAACAGCCCACCGCCAGGCAGCCGCGGTTGTGCTCGGCCAGATAGGCGTACAGCTCATCCAGGATTTCCGCCGCCGTTCCCCGCGCCAGGTAATCCAGCCGCGGGCGCTCCGTTATTGCCGATGAGGTCCGTGAGCGTGCCATGCAGGTTCTGTAAGCTCATCGGCACTCCCGAATGCATCAAGCCGCGCCCGGTCGCGGAATTGGCGGCCATCGAATCCACCAGCCGCGAAGTCAGCTCCGCCATCAACTGTTTCTGCCGGATCTGCTGCATGTGCTCCTGCGCGTGCAGCACCATCGCCCGCAGCGCATCCTCGTCGTGCTCCTCGCTCGCGCGCATCTTTTCGATCCGCTGCGAGTGGTCGAGTAAGTGGAGCTGATCGTTGTCCATTGGATTTACCCGCACCTGCTCGCCCTGTAACATGCGCGTGTATTCTTCCTTCGGATCGAGCGGCAGGCCCGTATCGGGCGGCATCGGCACCAGGTCGCTGAAGCGGTCGTCCCCGAAAGCCTTGTGCACCTTGTCGAGCACGTGCCACAGCGCGCGCGGATTCTGTACCACCAGCGGATTCTGTAGGTCAAGCTGGTACAGCGCCAGATCGTCCTGCTTGCGTTGCTCCTTCGAGTGCTTGTTCGTCGCGAACTTCAGCGAGAAGTCGTAACGGCCGTTGCGCTCCTCGGCGGTCATATAACTGCCGCCGTCCTTCACGTCGAAGAGGCCATTGGCATCCTCCTCCGTCACGCGGAAGAACATCTCCTCGGGCGCGTAGTCCTGCATCAGCTCCCAGAAGTGCCCCAGGATCTCGCCCCAGTCCTCGCGCAGCGCGCTCATGTCGAGCGAAGCGCGCACGTCGCCCTCTTCCAGCAGCGCGATGGTCTGCCGCGCCGTCCGCGGCGCGTTCGGCCGGTCGATCGCGCGGCCCATCGACATGTCCGTCTGGCCGCTCAACCGCTCGGCATACCCGTTCATGGTCTGTTCTTTGAGCACGGGATATTCGAGGTTTGCCCGCATCTCGACCACACGCACGCCCGCCGGATCGTCCGAAGCCACGCACGTGTTGGGCTCGTACTGGAACGTGTCGGGATCGAAGCCGCTCGCCGGCCGGTAGAAAATGATCGGGCCGCAGGAGAACTGGCCCGCCTGGCTGGCGGTGTTGTGATTGGAAGTCATCTCCTCTTCGACTTCCTCGAGCATTTCGCCGAAGCCCGCGCACCAGTACGATCCGTCCTTGGTGAGCGAGGCCTCGACCAGCGGCCGCCGCCGCACCTGCCGCGGATACATCTCCGCCAGGTCCTGGATGCTTACGATCAGGTTCAGGTCGGGGATATAGCGCACCACCAGGTCGCTCTCGTACTGCTCGCGCCCGCCCAGATTGTCGATCGAGGCATCGCGCCTCCCGCGCAGCTTGCGCCACTTGCCGTACCACTCGTGCACGATGAGCGTCGATGCGGCCGACAGATTCCCCTCGTAAAGCACGCCCTCCGCGAGATCCTTCTCGCGCTTGATCGGCTCGCTTTCGAAATCCCGCTGCCGCCGATGGCTGACGAAATGGACGATGTCCTCCCAGTGCGCCGAGACGTTCTGGTAGCGCCCTTCCTCTTCGCCGATGGCGAGTTCGTCGGGCGTCGCGCGGTACTTGCGGATCACCCAGGAAAAATCGTGCAGGCTCTGGACGTCTTCCGCCGGCACGATGAAATCGTCGGGCCAGAGCGGATCGAACAGCGGCCCCTCGTAGTACACGTCGCGCGCGCGGCTGCCGTCGACGAGCGGAACCTCGTAGGTGAGGATGGCGTAGGGCGAATAGGCGATGGCGCGCCCGAAGGTCACTTTCCGGAAATTGAAGACCTGGGCCTTGTTCGGGACCTTTATGTGGTTGAACGTAAGCCAGCTCATGAAGCGCCCGGCTTTGCGCGTGTTGCGCTGGTCGCTCGGCCCCACCGGATTCGCCACCACCTCGGCATCGTCGCCGAACAGCGAGGCGTGCTCCTTGGCTATCTTGGTGTAAATGTGCCACTTGGTCAGCGGCACCCGGAAGTTGCTTTTGGTCTCCTCGCCGATCGCCGGCGTGTCGGAAAGATTCCGCCAGCGGCGGTAATAACGCGCCCAGCGCGTCATGCGCGCCTGGTGGTCGGCGAGCGCCGCGCGGAAATCCGAGCGGATGCGCCCCTCCAGCCGATTGCGCTCGTTCGCATTCCAGTCGAGCTGCCGCGCGTCCGCCGGCGCGATCTGCCGCGGATCGATCATGCTCAGGCTGCCTTCTCCGCCGCCAGCCGGTACGTGGTGACGTGCCGCGGCCCGCTCTGCTCGCTCGCGATGAGCTGGGCGCATGTCTCGGGCGGCAGATTCTCTTCGAGCGCCCCCAGCGTGACGGTCGCCAGCTTGTAGAACAGCGCCATCCCCAGCGCCTTCGCCGCCCCGCGCATGGATTTCACGTAGCGCTTCGTGTCGCGCGCGCTCACCAGCGCCACATAGGCCTTGCCGGCCAGGCGTAATCCTTCGCCCGCGGCGCCCGTATGGGCCGCGGCCATCATCTTGCGCAGCGCCTCGGCCCGCTTGATCTTGCCCTTGAGCGGCGCGATCTCTTCCTCGATCGCCCCCAATTCGTCTATCAATTCGCCGAGTTGCTTTGCATCCATGCCAGTGCTGCCCCCACGCGCGTATGCACGCCGAGCTTGCGATAGATCGTTTTCACGTACCCGCGCACGGTCTGGTAGGCCACCTGGATCGCGTCCGCGATCTCGCGGTCGCTTTTGTCGGCCGCAATCAGCTCCAGCACCTGCCGCTCCCGCGGGCTGAGTGGTCTCACGCCTCCCTATCGGCGCCGCAATCGCGGGGGCGCAGCGGCTACGCGTCCTCTTCGATCAAATTCGCCATCTCGACCAGGGCATGCGCCAGACACCGCGCCTGCCAGGCGGTAAGCCTTCCGGCGGGAGTCAGTTCGTCCTCTTCGAATTCGATGACGGAGGGATCGCGGATCAGCAGGACAATCGAATCGCTGCCCTCCGCGTCGTCGCGCAGAAGCTGGATAACCGGCGCTTTCTGATCCACACCAGCTAATCGGCTACTGCTTCATCCACCATCCGCCTTACGGCGAGCGCTCCGCCACAAACGTTCCGCGGGCCTTCATGCAGCAAGCGGCTGCAAATGGGACGGCTCCAATGTTTCGCGAAGCGTCCGGAGCGCCCGGCTCTTGAGTTGGGAAACGCGGCCCTCACTGATGCCCATCTGCCGCGCAATCCGATGGGACGGCTGCCCTTCGAAGAAGAACCGCACGATGATGAGCCGTTCCCTGTCCGGCAAAGAGTTAATAACTGCTTCCAACTCAGTTTTCTCGTATCGGCCAAATGGCGACGGCGAATCGTCGGGAATGGATTGCCAGGCGTTCTCATCCAGGCGGGCACGCACTTCTTTACCGCGCTGATTCCGTGCGCGCAAGCTGTCGATCATCGCGCCGCGCACCCGATACCGGGCGTATGTGGCGAACCGAAACCCTCGATTTTCGAATTTATCCACGGCCTCAATCAATCCAATCGTGCCCGCCGAGATTAAATCGTCCAATTCCACATCCGGCGTCATCCGGCGTTTCAATGCCGCAGCCATATAGCGAACGTTCGGCATGTGCTCGAGGATCATGGCGTCGCGGTTGCTGCTCTCCACCACGCCTAATCGGGCGCGCGCAAAGCCTTCGCATACTTCTCACCCGGTTCTCAGAGTTCTCAGGCCCCGTAGAGGTGATCAAACTCCGCCTCGTGCTGCCGGTTCCGCCGCATGGACTCGCGGCAGGCCTTGATGGCAGCCTCCGAAGCGCCCGCGCGCAGCAGACATGCGAGCCGGTACTCGTCGAAACGGCTGGCTTTCGGGTACGGCCGCGGCGGCCGGATCATATTCGCACCCGCCGCGTGCCGTACGTCCGCACCGTGCCGCCCGCGGGCACCGGCGCCCGCGCGCCTTCGGGCTTCTGGACGTCGGCCGGCGCCGCTTCGAGCGCAATGCCCGCCAAAGCCAGCGCGAAAACTTCGTCGTCGTGACTGTTGTGGACTGCGACCCCGCCAGCGACGTAGGAGTTATCTCCAGCCACGTGGAGGTTGTGGACGCGGCCCTCATACGCACGCCTGGAGATTGAGCGGATGGGGCTGTAGAAATAGTGCTCGTCCTCCATCACGTGACGGGTGAGCTTTCGCTTGCCAGCCTTAGGATCGAATTGACCGGGCGCGATCTTCTCAACATCAGGTGGATTCACTTTGCACAAAGGCAGCAGATGAAGATAGCTCGCCTTAATATTGATTACCCAGCATCGTTTTCGCGCGGCTTTGCCATGTTCAGGGCGCTTCTCAATGCGCGCACTTTGTTGATGAAGGGTGCACCAGATGCCGTTATCTAAGAGAATCTGGCGAAACTGCCACGCGAGCGCCGGGGAGGTTGTATACAGGTTGACGTCCTGCGCTTCGTTTTTGCGTTGTGACCCGTCCCCATCGATAAACCCCGCCACGATCGGAAGGAGTCCGGAGTGCGCGAAGAATTCGTTATTCAGCCTCTTCTTGTCGCAATGGTTGCCAAAATTGGTGCTGAAGTACTCCAGTGCGTGCCGCGAATAGAACCTTAGGTCGGAGGCGCGTCGTTTCGGCGACTTATATATGCTGAAGTGAGATTCGCAAGTTCGCTTCTCGCGCTCTCCTCGGCAGTCCGCGCTAAAGTGCACGTGCGTGGGGAACCAGTTCTTTAGAGTGCGGCCGACTATTTCGAGAAAGTGCCTTTCATTGTTCGTCGCTCCGACTCCTATATACCGGCCGTGCACCGCGGTGGGCCCGTTGGGATCGTTGCCGCTGCAAACGTACCAGCCCTCAGCTAACCAGAAACCAATCGCGTAAAGCTGTTCCGGCGTCAGGTCCGTAGCGGGAAGGTCCTTGCGCTTCGGAATGGCTACCCAATCACCCGGCAGAAGGTTTCTCGCTGGTACCCACTGCGCAGGGAAATCGCGCCGTACCGACAGCTTCTGGAGATAGGCCAGACGACCGCCAATCTTCAGCTTGCCGTGATTCTTCACCGCGACACGCCGCTTGGCCCAGAACGGATGGTTTGGCGTTGCCTCGATGAGATCAGGCACGCCGCTGATTTTTAACTGCACCAGATCGCCGCTGTACTCGCGAGTCATAGTCATTTTTATAGGGCGGCTGCGGCCCTTATGTGTGACGACGAGGTCATCGGGCTCGGCACGCTCAATCGGCGTGAAAGTACCATCTGCACGCAAAATGAGAGTACTGGGAGGGAAGCATCCTTCCTGGTGTTGCGCCTTCCCGTTCGCCTTGATGACGAACGTCTCGTGCTCGCTCAGCGTCACCGGATCGCGGATCCAGACGCCGAACTCGCGCAGGTTCTGATCATGCCGCGAAATCAGCAGCACCCTCGACGTGGTCGAGGTTTTCCAGCCTAACTTGCTGATTAGCGTGCTGTCTTGTTGGGCGAACTGCTCCTCGGGCGAGGGCCTGCGGTGATAGATGAGGGCGGGTGGATAGCCCGCGCGCAGCAATTGCTCGAGAAATGCGATCCCCGGGCCGTTGGCTTCCGGGCAAATGAAAGCCCAGTTATAAAACCGGGCCAGCGCATCGACATAGTCGGCAAACGGCCCCGGCTCGATGCGCCCGCGCACCTTGGCGACCTGGTCGCCGTTCAGCCGGTCGAGCACCGTCGCCACCGAATAATCCGGGTCCGCCGTGCCCTTCTCGGCCGCATCGATGCCCTCGGCCACATCCACCCCGATCACATACCGGTGCCCCGCCTGCGGCAGCTTGTACACCACCATCGCGCCGCGGTCCTTGGGGAAGAACCGCAGCACCTTGCGCGGCCCCAGCTCCACCTCCTCCAGATCCCCCACCGCCGCGTCGTGCATTACCGGCATCTTCGCCAGCACCTTCGGATCGAACCGCGGACGTCCGCTGGCGATAAACGCCTCGGAATCGCATGACGGATATTCCTGCTTAAATAACTCCGCATCCCCGCCGCACTTATTCAGGATTGCCCAGCGCCGCCAGTTCAATTGCCCGAGCGATAAGTTGTATCTGTCGCGGAGCTGCTGTTCCTCGCTCGTCAGGGTCGCCTGAAACGCCGCGGGGTCGATCGGCGGCCGCGTGTATTCGGGATGCTCCCACCAGGCAAAAAAGAACGCGATCCAATCGCTCGCGCTGGTGGGGTCGCTCGCGAGCTGCCACAGCCGGTAGAACTCGCCGCCCTTGCCGTTGGCGGTCGATTCGATGATCACGGCCGTATCCGGATCGTCCGGCACCGATTGCATCAGCGCCAGCATGAGGATCTTGGCATCGCGCCAGAACGCGAACTCCGACAGATGCAGGAAGCGCAGCGAGAACGACCGGCCGCCCGCCAGATTGTTCGCCGTCTCGACCTGGATGTAGCCGCCGCCCTCGTACTCGATCAGCCGGCCCTTGTTGCCGCGCACGCGATCGAGCTTGCGCACCAGGCCGCGGAACTGCCGGTAACTCTCGTCGAGCTGCTCGTAATAGCCGAAGATGTTGCGCGCGCTGTCGTCGTCGTGAGACACGACGAGCGCTTTCTGCCCGGGCACAAAGCCCACGGTGTGGAAGAATTCGCCCGCC
>DASQXC010000363.1:0-8432 GCA_035639935.1 Terriglobales bacterium | reverse complement strand
AACGGAGCTCTCCAGTCGCCGCTCGATGCCGGGCTTGACCAGCAGCCGGTCCACCACGACTTCGATGGTGTGGTTCTTGCGCTTGTCCAGCTTAATGTCCTCTTCCATGCTGCGCAGCTCGCCGTCAATGCGTGCTCGCACGAACCCCTGCTGGACCAGTTTTTCCATTTCTTTCTTGAACTCGCCTTTGCGTCCGCGCACGATGGGCGCAAGGATCATGACGCGGTCTTCCGGCCGCAGCGACATCACGCGCTGCACGATCTGCTCGGCGGATTGGCGCGTGATCTCGCGCCCACAGTTGGGGCAATGGGGCTTTCCTACCGAGGAGTAAAGCAGGCGCAAAAAATCGTAGATCTCGGTGATTGTCCCTACTGTGGAGCGCGGGCTGCGCGAGGTAGTCTTCTGTTCTATGGAGATGGACGGGCTAAGGCCGTCGATCGAGTCCACATCCGGACGTTCCATCTGGTCGAGGAACTGCCGCGCATAGGCGGAGAGCGTCTCTACATATCGCCGCTGTCCCTCGGCGTAGATGGTGTCGAAGGCCAGCGATGACTTGCCCGAGCCGCTTAGACCAGTGATCACGGTCAGGGTGTTGCGCGGGATCTCCACGTGGATATTCTTCAGATTGTGCTGACGCGCCCCGTGAACCGTGATCTTATCGATCATCGCAGAGTAATTTCGCTGCCTACGAAGGACTCGCTCCAACGCCCTGGTTTCAGGGGCGGCAGAAGGCCCGCATTCAGGGCAATTTCTCGGAAGATTTCAGCAGCGGCTGGACACAACACTACTCCGTATCTTAGTTGTTAATGTTTGCGGGCGTCAACGCAGGGTACAGTGGGAGTTCGGATGCGAGAGCATTTTCGCGCTGGCTAACTGGAAGAGGAAGTGAAAGCTGCAGATAGCAATGTTTGTGCAGAAGGCCATGGCCCCCAGGCATCTTCAGCGGGGTGGGATTGACAAGGTAGTGTAGTGCGACATCCCAGTCAGGGGGAGCAGCATCTCAATGGCAGGAAGGGTCCTAAGTTGAGAACAGTCCTGGTTTCATCTACACTCTTGGTAACGGTAGCGGGTTCGGTTTGCCTGGGAGTAGTTTCCGCCTACGCCTCTATCCAAGGAATCCTTTACGCATTCGGCCATCGCTCCCGCGAGGAGGAACAGGCACCTACACTTGTGCCTCAGGAAGCTACAGTTCAGCAGGGTTGAAACCGGCTGAAGGCTGCCGAAGATTCACTTTTTCAATCTTCACGATTCTAGGGATTTTCAGCCTCGAATCCACTCGGGCGAGTTCTTTAGAAGGCTCTAAAAGCTGATTCTACCGCTCCGGCTCGTTCTGCTGCTGTTGCTGCAGCTTGCGTAATTCCTGTAGCAGCTGCTCCGGAGTCTTGACCTGCGGCTGATTGCCTGCCTCAGGGGAGAATGGCTGCTGTCCTCCTATCTGATCTGGCGGTTGCGGCCGCATTAACGGCCGCTCCCCGGGCGGAGGCTGCGGAGGCGGCTGCGCCGTTTCGGGTCCATTTTGGGATTGCTGCTCCTCCACTGCTTCCTCTCCCACTTCTTCCTGCGGGGGTGTAACCGAACTCGCCTGCATGGGCCGTTGGCTCGGCGCCACGCCGGCGCTGGGTGAAGCCTGGTTAGCCGTCAGAATAATATTACGCACCGCATTAGGATCGCCATCGGCACCGACCAGAATGTAATCGAAGCGCGAACCACTCAGCAGATCGGAAAGTACTTGACGTGGAGTTCCCGGCCCAATGCGGGCGGCCGCCCGTTCACTGGTCAAGTAGGGTGGTGCGTCTACCTTAGCGCCGATGCGGATCGATACTGCGCGCAGTATGTCGGAAAGTGTGGAGTTGGTCGCAACAATGCTCAGCAGGCCATTGCTGTAGGTCACCTGCGGCGGGGTGGGCGGCATCTGCTCGGGAGTTGGCGGCGCTGGTGGCGGCTGCGGCTCTTTAGCTATTAGGGGGGACGGCTTGGAAGCGCTGCTTCCGCGTCTTGGAGAGTGGTCCACCCCTCGCGCAAGCGGCGCTGCCGGCCGGACAGACACCCCGTCGGCCTGCGCCGCCGCAGAACACACTAGCAGCACCGAGATCGCAAACACGAAGCCTCTGCGCCAGAAGGCGATTATCCCAACCACCCGAAACTCACTCCGTTGTCTAGATTGTAAACCACTAGCCGGTAAGTTTGCGGTTACAAAACGACAACACTGACATCGGAAGTAACCCGAGTGACAGAACCGGTCAATTATTTCAGCCCCCGAGGAATCTTGTTTTTCTTTCTACCGGAGCGATTTTTTTTTGCAACCATAGAAATAACAGAACAATCCGGAGGACGGTTTCTTGCCATAGGACGCTTTCTTGCGGTTTGCAAGTTTTCGTAGAGACGCAGCCATATGCTGCGTCTCTACGTTTTCATGCTCAAGCACCACAGATGCGCCGGCTCATGTGAGCTGAGTGGGCTGGTCGAGGCGGAATCTCAGGACGGATTCAGCAGGCACGTTGATTTCCCTGCCCTTGGTGAGGACCTGCGCTGCCGCTCCGGCGCCGCCGCCGAGAATGGCGCCAACCGCCGCACCCTTGCCACCGCCGGCTATCGCGCCGAGCAGGGTCCCTAACAATACGCCGCCGCCGACGTGTTCAGCAGTGCGCTTGTTGGCGCCAATACCGGTACCCCCCGCTCCGCCGCTGCTGGTGTTGGTGGTCACCGTGTATGTGCGCCCGTTCACGCTGACGGACCGCAATGCCAGCGCCAGATCATTTCCACCCAGCGTGCTCTTGCCCGTGCTCACCACACTGAGTTGCGCCGGTGATCCGCGGGGGATCAGGATCTGTCCATTGGGGCTCATGACGTCTTCCGCGATCTCAGCCGAATAGCTGGATCCGGGTTGCGCCTGGCTGGTCTTGATGTTCTCGTTCGTCCGGATCGCGATCGTGGTGCCCGCCGGGATCACGCTCGTCCCCAACTGGCTGGACTGTTGCGCGCTGTTGTAGACCGGCTGCTGCGGATACGTTTGTTGCTGCGCGTAGAGCGGCATGCTCATAACCAGCGCAAGATATATGGCCACAGCAGCCACAATACCGATTCGTGTCATAGGCTCACCCCTTCTGGTCTTTTCATACATATGGAAGGGGCCTTAAGCCGCTGTGTTGTCCCGCCGCACTGGGATCCAGAGCTGCGGATTCATTCTGGGTGTGAAGGACCGCTCGACAATCCTCCGCGCCGATCGAGACCAGCAAGACCCTTCGTGTGCACACCGGCCACAGCACTCGCTGGTTTGCAACACCCTTGCGTCATAAATCGACTAAGTAGTTGACAGATTTCCTGTTTCTGATTCACTGCATAAGCGGCTGGCGCAAATGCGATCAGGAAATTTTCCGCATGAAAATTTTTCGTGCTAGTATGCGAATCAGCCGCCACGTTCGTCGTTTCCGTTTTCCGCATTTCCTGCCGAAGGGTTTTCGGCGCAACTTCAAGTTTTCAACCCGGGCATTCGCCACGAACGTCCTGCTCGGTGTCGCCCTTCATCTTGTTTTTATTTGGTAGTTGCTGTCTGCCGTCTCTCCCCTTCGGAGGCGACAGCTTTTAGTAAATCGCAGAAGCACATGTCACTTACGACGTCCGCAACCGCCGCAGCCAATCCCTGGATCCGCATTCTTGGGGCCCTGGAGAAAAAGATCAACCGCACTTCTTTCGATCTCTGGCTCAAGCCCACACGCTTCAGCCACACCGAGGCCGGGGTGCTTTACATTCGCGTCCCCAGGCCGGAGTTTCGTGTGATCGAGGAGAAATATTCAGACCTAATCCTGGAAGCTATCGACAATCTCGGTCTCGAACTGCGGGACGTGAAGTTCGTTACCGAAGAGGACGACCCCACGGCCACGCCCGTGCGCCACAGCTTCCCAGCAAAACCGGCGCAAGGAGGGAGCACGACCGCTGCCGTCAGCGCGCGCCCGGGATCGCAGGCGCGCTTCGATTTTGACTCCGCCGCCCAGCTCAATCCCAAATACACCTTTGAGGCGTTCGTGATTGGCGCTGGCAATCAGTTCGCCCATGCCGCGGCTCGCGCAGTGGCCGAGAACCCTTCCAAGTGCTACAACCCGCTCTTCCTGTATGGCGGCGTCGGCATGGGCAAGACCCACCTGATGCAGGCCATCGGCCACGAGATCAAGAAGAACCAGCCGCAGCTCACCATCTGCTACATCTCCAGCGAGAAGTTCACCAATGAGGTGATCAACTCGTTGCGTTATGACCGCATGAGCAGCTTCCGCGACCGCTTCCGTACGGTGGATGTACTGCTCATCGATGACATCCAGTTCCTTGCCCAGAAGGAGCGAACGCAAGAGGAGTTCTTCCACACGTTCAATGCCCTGCACGAGTCCATGCGGCAGATCGTCATCGCCAGCGACCGCCCGCCCAAGGAGCTGGCCGAGATTGAAGACCGGCTGCGCAGCCGCTTCGAGTGGGGGCTGATTGCGGACATCCAGCCGCCCGACCTCGAGACCAAGGTCGCCATCCTGCAGAAAAAGTCGGAAAGCGAGCGCGTCCACTTGCCGACGGATGTGGCCCTCTACATCGCCTCCAACATCCGCTCCAACGTGCGCGAGCTGGAAGGCGCCATGATCCGCTTGGTCGCGTACTGCTCCCTAACTGGCACCCAGATCAATCTTCCCACGGCCCAGCAGGTGCTTAAGAATTTTATCGATGCCGCGAGCCGCAAAGTCACCATCGAAGCCATCCAGAAGGCGGTGGGCGAGCAGTTCGGGCTGAAACTCACCGAACTGAAGGCCAAGAACAACTCGCATTCCATCGTCTATCCACGGCAGATCGCCATGTATCTGGCCAAGCATCTCACCGAGGCCTCACTGCCCGAGATCGGCCGCCAGTTCGGCGGCAAGCACCACACCACCGTCATGCACTCGGTAGACAAGATCGAGCAGGTACGCAAGACCGACAAAGATCTGAACCGGCTCCTGAACAAGCTGACCGAACAGTTAGGCGGATGACAGGAGCAGGCGGCGGGAGCAGGAGGCAGGAGCAGCGGAAAAAAGCAGGTGGTTCCCGCTTATTGCCTCTTGCTTTCTGTATGCTCCCCCGTTTTCCACCGCAGCCGCGTCTTTCCCTCGGAGTTCTCTGTGGATAAAATGTGGACGCTGTGCAGGGCTCAGCTCCGTTTTTCTCACGCTGCTGGTTTTCCCAGCGCAGGCACATGCGAGCGCCCGAGTTACTCGCAAGCCCAGGCCGCCCATCCAGAGTACCTTCAGCAGGATGGCTGGGATTTCCACTTTTCCCCGCCCCCTGCTGCTACTACTGTTTAGAAGGTTTTGTTTCTGATATAAGGGGTTTTGATAGAGGCGCCTATGGAATCCACCGGAGCCGCCCAGACGAGTGCTGCCATGGAGATTACCGTCAGCAAGTACGATCTTCTGAAAGAACTCACCGCCACCCAAGGTGTCGTCGAGCGCAAGACTACCATCCCCATACTCTCGAATCTCCTTTTCGAGGCTGCGGGCGACCGGCTCACCATTACGGCTACCGACTTGGATCTCAGCCTGCGCACCACGTGTCCGGCCAAGGTGAAGAAGGAGGGCTCGTGCACTATCCCGGCGCGTAAGCTGCACGACTACGTGAAGCTGCTGCCGGACGGCGACATCACCATCAAGTTGCTGGAGAACCACTGGGTCAACATCCGCCTGGGCCGGTCCAACACCAAGATGGTAGGGATGGCGCGGGCCAATTTCCCCGCGCTGCCCACGTTTCCCGCGGGCACCAGCTACAAGCTTCCTGCTACGGTGCTGCACACGATGATTGCCAAAACCATCTTCGCCATCTCCAGCGAGGAGTCGCGTTATACCCTGAACGGCGCGCTGATGGTGCTCAAACCAGAATCCATGACCATGGTTGCCACCGACGGGCATCGGTTGGCGCACATCGAGAATAGCGCCGGAAGATTCTCCGGGCCGGGGGAGCCGCTGCGGGTGCTGGTCCCGAAGAAGTGCATGGCCGAGCTGAATTCGTTGCTGCAGGAGTTTGACCAGGAGTCTGTGGAATTTGCCAAGGACGAGTCCACTCTATTCTTCCGCCTCGGCGATCGCCTGCTGACCTGCCGCCAGCTCACGGGACAGTTCCCCAACTACGAAGCCGTGCTGCCGCGCGAGAACAACAAAACAGTCACCGTGCGCTCGGAAGACATCGCCGGCGCCATCCAGCGCGTGGCCCAGTTCGCCGACGAGCGCTCCGGCGCCATCCGCCTGCGCCTCGACAATAACGAGATCAAAGTGTCTTCCTCGTCGAGCGAGACCGGCGAGTCGGAAGATTCCATTGAGACCACCTATGCAGCTGACCCGCTGACCATCGGCTTCAATTCGCAGTACCTGCTCGATTTCCTCAAGGCGTCTTCAGCCGGCGAAGTCCGCCTGGAATTCAAAGACCCGCAGTCCGCCGGCCAACTCCGCCCCGCCGAAAACGGCGACGAGTTCAAGTACCGCTACATCGTCATGCCGATGAGGATCTGAAGGAACCGCAGAGACGTTCTAGATGGGCGCTGGAAACTACGGTCCACGCATGCTCATATCTCCGCCACATCGGGCCAGTCACTGGGTCGACTTGACTTATTTCGCTGATAACCGTCCGAAGGGTACTCTGACCGAAAAGGAATGGAGAGCAGCTATCCGAGTATTTGACGATAGGTTCCGCGGACGATTTTTTCGCTGCTGCGCATTCAAGGACGCGTCGGACGCACCCACTCGGCTATTTCTCCAAGGCACACAGCCACTCGCGCCAGCTCCTCGCGGTCGCGACTGAATTTTCGGGCGAGTACGCCAAGAAGTTCATTCAGAATCGGCTTAGAAATAATCAGATGGTCGCGGCCCTCAACAACGCGCGCCACAGCCTCCTCAGCCCGGATGGACGAGTGCCGAAACAAAATATTTGTATCGAAGACGACTCTCACTGGCGGAGATATCGCGCCAGGTCTCGCTCGGAAAGGATGCCCTTTTGTTTGGCCATGCGGCTCCAGTAGTCCTGGATTTCCCGAAACTGCTCGCTAAGCCGCTGGCGTCTGGCTTTTCACAATGCTTCCTGGATCACGCCACTCACGGTCTTGCGCTCAGCCCGAGCTTGGCTCTCGAGTTCGCGCGCCAAATCCGACGGCAAGGAGATCGTTTTTCTTACTGCACGAGTGGCCATGATTTTTATGGTATGAGAAATTACTACTCCGCGCATCAGAAAAGAGATGAGAAACTCTCGACTTCTTGGCGTCTAGGCGGTGATCAACAGCGATCCGCGTTCATCCGCGTCAATCCGTGGCGTAATTTTCGGCCTTCATAACCCAAAACCAGCCCTGTCGTGCTATAATAAGTATTGCTCGGGGGGCGGCTAACTTCTTTTGTAATCAATAAGTTGAATCCTTCCAGCCAATCCGCGGCCCCAGTCCGAGCTCGTCATCTAAAGGACAGTAATGGCGACTAAAGAATCCACGCTCCTTGAGGCCAGACAACAGCCGAAAATTAGTCGAAACGGCAAGTCCACAGACGGAAACGGGGTGGCCGTAAACGACTACACTGCCGAGTCCATTAAGGTCCTCGGTGGGATGGAGGCCGTTCGCAAGCGACCGGCGATGTATATCGGCTCGACCGGCGAAATGGGTCTGCATCACCTCGTCTACGAGGTGGTGGACAACTCGGTGGACGAAGCCCTCGCGGGTTACGCCGACAAGATCGAAGTCACCATCCACATCGACAACTCGATCACCGTCATTGATAACGGCCGCGGCATTCCTGTGGACGAAATGGTCGTCGATGATGAAAAGCTGCCCGCTGCCCAAGTGGTGATGACCAAACTCCACGCCGGCGGCAAGTTCGACACATCGTCTTACAAAGTTTCCGGCGGACTGCACGGTGTGGGCGTGAGCGTGGTGAATGCGCTCAGCAGCGATCTCGATCTTGAGATCTGGCGCGACGGCTTCGTCTGGGAGCAGAGCTATTCCAAGGGCGAGCCAACCTCCAAATTGAAAAAGACCGGCAAGACACAGAAGCGCGGCACCAAAGTCCACTTCGTCCCGGACAAAGAAATCTTCTCGACCACGGAGTACAACTTCGACACCCTCGCGCAGCGCTTGCGCGAGCTGGCGTTCCTGAATAAGGGGCTGCTCATCACGCTCAAAGACGAGCGCACCACCGACCCCAAGACCGGCGAGCCCAAGCAGGTGGAGTTCAAGTACAACGGTGGCATATCCGAATTCATCAAGCACCTGAACCGCGGTAAGAGCGTGCTGCATGACAAGCCCATCTACATGGAAGCCGAGCGCGACGGCGTAGCCATGGAGATCGCCTTGCAGTACAACGACGGTTACTCGGAGACCGTCTTCAGCTTCGCCAACAACATCAACACGGTGGACGGCGGCACCCACCTCTCCGGCTTCCGGACCGCGCTCA
>DASQXC010000362.1:0-5740 GCA_035639935.1 Terriglobales bacterium | reverse complement strand
ACTGTGGGCGCGGAGTGTCTTGCTCACATTCCACCTCCATCCGGAAAAGCTTGCCCTCACGCATGTAGTGGAATGGGAGTGAACAGGCAGGGTTGGCGCATTTGGAAATCATCGCGGCCGCACAACGATCATCATTTAATTACGTTGGATGTTTCGAGAGCTGCTCATGGCTGTGTGGAAAAAACTCTGAACGGGAATGTTTGGCAATCATTGGCTATTCGGTGAACGTCGCTGCGTTAGTCTGTTTCGCGAAGTGTTGACGGCCTTACTCCCCGATTCAGAGCGCTCTTCCTTGGTGCGCTGGGCTTGGGATATCTTGCCGCCCTTCCTGCCCATCTTCTGGAAGAACTGCCGCACGCTCTTGGGAGCTCCGGTCTGCCTTTTCATACGAATCGGCATCGTATCATGGTGCGGGGTACCCGGAATTCGGTTACTGGTCAATCCCTCCGGGGTCAGTTTCGACTCGAGTCTGCAGCCTCTTGGGACGCCCCGATTGGAACCATGCCTTTGCGCGGCCGGCGGTTGGCCGCCAGGGCCTTCTTGCGCAGGCGCAGCGATTTCGGCGTCACCTCGACATACTCGTCATCGGCGATGAACTCGATGGCCTGCTCCAAATTCAGGCTGCGGAACGGCACCAGCCGGATGGCATCATCCGCGGTCGAGGAACGCATGTTGGTGAGCTTCTTTTCGCGCACACAGTTAACATCCAGATCCTTATCGCGGGAATTCTCGCCGATGATCATTCCCTCGTAGACCTCGACTCCAGGCCCCACGAACAACTCCCCGCGTTCCTGCAGCCCCCAGAGCGCATAGGCGGTAGTAACGCCCGCCCGGTCGGCGACCAGCGTGCCGGTGAGCCGGTGCGGGATCTGGCCCTGCCACTCGCTATAGCCATCGAACAGCGAGTTCATGACAATGGTGCCGCGCGTATCGGTGAGCAGTTCACTGCGCAACCCGATCAGGCTGCGGCTGGGCACCAGAAGTTGCAGGCGCACCCGCCCGTAGCCGTGATTGTGCATCTCCAGGAGCTCGGATTTCCGCATCCCGAGCTTCTCCATCACCACGCCGACGAACTCCTCGGGAATGTCCACCGTGAGCCGCTCCACCGGCTCCATGAGCTTGCCGCCTACATTTTTGGTTACGATCTCCGGGTTGCCGACCATGAGTTCAAAACCCTCCCGGCGCATAGTTTCGATCAGAATGGCAAGCTGCAGCTCGCCGCGCCCCATCACCCGGAAAGAATCGGTGCTGCCGGTTTCCTCGATCCTGATGGAAACGTTGGTGAGCAGTTCCTTTTCCAAGCGCTCGCGCAGGTTGCGCGAGGTGACGTACTGGCCGTCGCGCCCGGCAAACGGCGAGGTGTTCACCGTGAACTGCATGGCAATGGTCGGCTCGTCAATGATGATGCGCGGCAGCGGGGCAGGATTTTCGGCGCTGGTAATGGTATCGCCGATGGTGATGCCGGTGACGCCGGCCACGGCGACGATGTCGCCCAGTTCAGTTTCGCTGATGTCCACGCGCTGCAGGCCGCTGAAGGAATACAGCTTGGTAATGCGCACGTTCTGGAATGAGCCGTCCACCTTGGCGATAGCCGCATCCTTGCCGGTACGCAACCTGCCGTTAAACACCCGGGCGATCGCCAGACGTCCCAGGTAGTCGCTGTAATCCAGGTTGGCCACCAAGACCTGCAGCGGCGCCGCCGGGTCGCCGGCCGGCTCGGGGATGGTGGCAACGATGGTCTCGAATAAAGGCAGGAAATCCCGGCCAGGCACCTTCGGGTCGGCGGTCGCCGTGCCCCGCTTGGAATTGGTGTAGAGCACGGGAAAATCGAGCTGCTCCTCGGCGGCATCGAGGTCAATGAACAGATCGTAGATTTCGTTCAACACTTCCTGCGGCCGCGCGTCCGGGCGGTCGATCTTGTTGATGACCACGATGGGTGGCAGCTTGGCTTCCAACGCCTTGCCGAGCACGTAACGGGTCTGCGGCAAGGGGCCCTCGCTCGCGTCCACCAGCAGCATGACGCCGTCGACCATCTTCAGCGCGCGTTCCACTTCGCCGCCGAAGTCGCTGTGCCCCGGCGTGTCCACGATGTTGATCTTCATGTCGTGGTAGAACACGGCCGTGTTCTTGGCCAGGATGGTGATGCCGCGCTCGCGCTCCAGCTCATTGGAATCCATGACGCGGTCCACCAGCTCCTGGTTGGCGCGAAAGACGCCGCTCTGCCGAAGCATGGCGTCCACCAGCGTCGTCTTGCCGTGG
This sequence comes from Terriglobales bacterium, assembly GCA_035639935.1. Taxonomy (GTDB): domain Bacteria; phylum Acidobacteriota; class Terriglobia; order Terriglobales; family Acidobacteriaceae; genus JAHFUA01. The sequence continues at coordinate 3,481 of DASQXC010000362.1, read as the reverse complement.
TCCACATGGGCGATGATGGCGATGTTGCGAATGCTCAAAACGTATCCTTAGTTCCTGCCGGTGCGCAATCGTCACGGTGGAAATTTGCGGTGTTACCCCCTGGTCCGGTGCGACCTTCTTTATGCGAGTTCCAACTCAACTTTCCTGGCTGCCGAATCGATGTTCGTGATTGCGGAAGCTGCGGGATGTGGACGGCGGTTGCGGCTTCGCGTTGAACAGCTGCTTGCGGAGGATTCCTTACTGCCGCGGCTGGGCAATGCACCCCGGCTCTTAATACTACAGAACCTTGTCTGATAGCGAACAAAAGAATCCGACTTGTCGGAGTGAGGCGCAGGCTGGTGAACGGACGGCCAACCGGAAACTGGAGCACTATCCAGCCCGCTGCTGCACCTGGCGATAGGCACGGTGCATCGTCCCGACTCCGGCTCCCACAGAGTCCTGGGGAGTACGAAGAGGCTAAGTCACAGGAAACAAATGGTGGGCCCGCCAGGATTCCGACCTGGGACCAAGGGATTATGAGTTCTAAAAAGGGCGAGTGCAACTGCATGTCAGGGCCTTGCAAGAGTTTGCGCATAAGCCGCAAAAACAGGCATCTTGACAAGCACAAATCTAGGTGCACAATGGGCCGCCGATGCAACTCTGGGAGGTTGCTGTGGCGAAGCTTCTTTGGGGCCCCCGCAGGCTTTCTCCGCTCGTTCTTACGATCCTGTTATCGACCGCGTTCGCACAGCAAACAACTTCGGCAGCGGGCACGGATCAAATTCCGCAACAACAACCTGCTTCCCATCAGACTCCGGCCAGCCCTCAAGCTTCAGTTCCAGCGCCGGTAACCCCTGGAAAACCAGTGCTGGAGGACGGGACACCCGTAAAGCTCCGACTAGCCCGAAACGTGTCCTCGGCAGACGCCCATGTAGGCGATACTGTCGATTTTGAAGTTCTGGAGGAAGTGCGCGTCGGGGACCTGTTGGTGATCCCTAGAGGTGGAGTCGCATGGGGAACCGTCACCGTGGCCGAACACAAGAAAAGAATAGCTAGAGGCGGCAAGCTGGACATGAACGTTGACGCTGTTCGCCTCGTCAGTGGCGAAAAAGCAGCACTGCGGGCGGTGAAGGGAGGCGAGGGAGGCGGTCACACAGGCGCTATGACAGCAGGCATCGTGGCGACCGGACTGCTGTTTTTCCCGGCTGCCCCGTTCTTCCTGTTCATGCACGGCAAGGATGTGACCATTCCAAAGGGCGCGGAAATTACAGCCTATACCAATGGCAATTTTCCGCTGGACCTGGCGAAGTTTGCGTCTCCGAAGATGCCTGAACCTGCTTCTACATCAGCGGCCACGGCGCAAGCGACGATGCAGATTGAGTCCGTGCCGTCCGGTGCCGACATCGAGCTAGATGGGGCGTTCGCCGGAAACACGCCATCATCGCTCGGGATTGCAACAGGGGAGCATACGATCAAGATCACGAAGGCTGGCTACAAACCTTGGGAGCGGAAGATTCGGATATCGACCGGCGCGGTAAAACTTGCAGCAGAACTGGAGAAACAGGAAGCTTTGCAACCGGCTGCGGAAGCAAAATGACATCAGCTCCGCGCGGCTCTTGGAAGTCAAAGCCAGAGGGCGCGGAAAATCTGGTTTTCTGCCCGGCGAAAAGAAACCTCCCCGAAGCGCCGGGACAGTTCCCGGTGCAACTTTGGAGGCAGCCCATGACAAAGCGCACGTGGGTCCTTCTAATGGCTTTCCTTGTTCTACGTTTCCTCATATTTCCGTCGCTCGCTGTTGCGGGAGAAAAGCGGCATAGACAGCATCCTGCGGTTGAGGAGATGCAACCGCCCGCTGATTACGCCATCGACTTGCAACTGGCCATCAACAATCGTCCTGCCATGATGCATGGTGCGGGAGAGATGACTGGCGCTCCAGACAATGAACTCGGAGACCGGGTCTTCGATAATCTCGTGAGGTCAGGTTTCTCGCAGCCTTATAGGTGGAAGCTTACTTTGGTCAATGATGGCGTCGTTAACGCCCGTTCCACCGCTGGCGGACAGGTATACGTGTATGGCGGGATGTTGAAGATCCTCTCTGGTTCGCCGGGGTTGTGGGCTGCCGTTCTGTCACATGAGGTTGCACATACCGGCCTTCGGCACCAGAGATTGCTGCTCCATTTAGCGCTGAAAAAGATGGAGCGGGATCAAGAACACCAAGCGGATCAGACTGGCATGTTGCTGATGGCTCGTGCCGGGTATCACCCAGACTTTGTATACGCCCTGCACCACCTGTTACGCCTCAATACGGGCGAACGGTCCAAATTCGCTGGATTCTTTTCCGACCACCCGCGCTGGGAGACACGCGATCAGCGTAGCGAGCGCGTGTACGCCGATGCACTGGCCGAATATAACCGGCTGTGGCCGAATCCCGAGCTGTCGCCGGGGGGCACCCCTCCGCCGGTGGCATTCGTCGGCCCAGTGAAGACGGCAGAGAACAAAGCCGCCCAGGCCGCCGACCTGGTGGTCCCATTGTTTTGCAGGAACGAGCCGAAGCCCGTCAACGTCATCGTTGTCTTCCTGAAGAACAATCAGCCAATGAAAGCGGGAACCGAGAACGGCGACGTGCTCCGTTACTGGGAGGCCGTGCAATGCCCTGACGAGGATTCCGCTGCGCCGGTTGTGCTCCATGTCCCGGCAAGCACGGTCACCGGGAAAGATAGGAAAACTTGAGGCACAGTTGGCCGTCATTACCACCGAGGGAAACATCCTCGAATCCACGAAACCGTTCAAGGTGGTGTTTCCGAAACACTAGCGGTCTCCCGCTTGCCGGTCACGTCAGCCGCCAAATGCTTGAGCGCTAAAGCCACATCCGCTCACAAGCGAAGCAGGCCGCGATCCGCTCCCTGGAAGAGCAGGCGAGCACGCCGATTCTAGAGGCGACTGGGCACAAAAATGGGCACAGTCCAGAGAATGCAGGGGAGCGCGAGGAGGCTAAGTCACTGGAAGGGAATGGTGGGCCCGCCAGGATTCGAACCTGGGACCAAGGGATTATGAGTCCCCTGCTCTACCGCTGAGCTACGGGCCCTGTCTCTCCCAGAATGTAACACATGCTTAAAGGGTTACTGTACGCTCTCAGACGCCGTCGAGTTCTCGCTCCGGGGTGTGTCCCGAACGCATGACAAAGAATGAATGGCTGGCTGCCTTTCGTGGTCGCTCCGCCTCGCTGCACGGTTTTCCGCGCCGCCCTGTGTACGTCTTCACAACCGCAATTCTCTGCTCTCTCGGCCCGACTACACCAGAACTGACCCTCGGGACTCGTTTTGCGCCCATATCCCAATCCGCTAGAATGAACAATTCCGTCCGAGAACCCAACCGATGGAGTCGGAATGAGTCTCAGGGGGAGATCCGGCGATTGCTATAGGACCGGCAACAGGCAAGGCGGTTGCATCCGCGCTTATCGGGCTGCAGTGCTTGCGGCCATCTTGAGTCTAGGACTGTTCTA
>DASQXC010000361.1:0-5416 GCA_035639935.1 Terriglobales bacterium | reverse complement strand
GACGCCGGCGTGGATCAAGGCTGGGAGAAGCGCTTGCCCGAGCGAAGCCCCGAACGGTATCTCCAAATCCTGCGGACGTGTCGCGCCAAGGCGCGCGAGCATCTACCCGATCCCACGCTACCGGCCGCCTGTGCGGCGGTGCTGGCAACGGTTTCCGAGCAGTGCGACGTGCTGGAGGCGCATTGGCACGAACTGGAGAAAACCTTCGAGGGACTGCCCCGCACGCTGCTTCAAGGTGACTTTGTAGCCAAGGACGTCCGTGTGCGGCCCGGGGTCCGGCCGGTCCTGCAGGTGTTCGACTGGGAGTTCGCGGGTTGGGGTGTGCCCAGCACTGACCTGGCCCAGTTTATTGCCGACTCGGTGAGTCCAGATCTGGCGGTCTATCGGTCCTGTGTGGAACGTTGGCCTGGCATTGCAGAGGACGGGCGTGTCCTGAAGTTGGCAGAATGCGGAAGCTTCTTCCGCATGCTGGACGATATGGCGTGGGACTGTTCGAGTCTGAGGCTTGGGCGGCCCGAGGCGAGCAGCAATCCGATTGCATGCCTGGCGATTTACTCGCGGCGCATGGCCCAGGCCTTGAGCGCAGCGGGATGGACAGGCTAATGCCCACAGTGGTGATTTCGACGTATAACGTGGCTGCCTTCCCCGAAGGCGGCGGCAATTTCTGGGTGTACCTGCAATACGCGCTCGGGCTGCGCCAACTCGGCTGCGAGGTGCACTGGCTGGAGGCTTTCCGCAGCAAAGGTCGCGCCCAGCAGGAAGCCGCCGCGCTGGCTGCCTCCCGCGCCCGGTTGCAGCAGCATGGAATCGACGGAAAGGTCATCTTCTACGTTACACGCAGCAAAGCGACCTCGCCCGAAGCGCCGACAGAGTACTTCGACATGAGCCGCGATGAGGCCGAGGCGATCTTCGAACGAGCGGACCTGCTGCTGAATTTCCACTACGCCATTAGCCCTGGCCTGCTGGCACGGTTCCGGCGAACCGCGCTGGTGGACATTGATCCCGGGCTCCTGCAGTTCTGGATCAGCCGGGGGCAGCTTCCGGTGCCGGCCCATGATCTCTACGTCACCACGGGGGAAACCGTGGGAACAGCCGCAGCGCGGTTTCCCGATTGCGGCCTGGAATGGATTCACATTCGCCCCCCTGTATGCCTGGAGCGATGGCCGTACGTGTTCGACCCGTCCGCCCGCGCCTTCAGCACCGTATCCAACTGGTCCGCCAAGAACTGGATCGTGGACGGTAATGAAGTCTACGAAAACACGAAGCGCGTTGCCTTCCTTGAGTTCATCGAACTCCCTCGCTTGACGGACCAGCCGCTCGAACTCGCGCTCTGCTTGCGGACGGAAACCGACATCCAGGACGGGCGTGATCTGGAGCGCCATGGCTGGCGCATCCGGCACTCGGGCGAGGTGGCGAGCACGCCCGAGCAATATCAGGACTACATCCAGAGGTCGCGGGGCGAGTTCAGTTGCGCGAAGCCTTCGTGCATCCGCTTTCAGAATGCCTGGATCAGCGATCGCACGCTCTGCTATCTCGCCAGCGGCAAACCCGCGGTGGTGCAGAACACCGGACCGAGCTCTTTTCTGCCCAATGGGGAAGGTGTGTTTCGCTTCTCGACGCTTGACGAGGCCTCCGATGGGCTCGCCAAGGTGAATTCGGACTACGAACGACACAGCCGTGCGGCGCGGCGGATCGCCGAGATGTTCTTTGACGCGAAGCAGGTCCTCGGAGGCCTGCTCAGCCGAACCCTGGGTTGAGCGGCTGGCACGGGGGACCGAGAAACTGCTCGCTACCCTGGAAGTTGGTTAGGTTGAAGACGCGGGAGGGAGGTGTTATGAAATACCTGATCGTCAACGGCGATGATTTTGGCGCCAGCCATGGAAACAACCGCGGCATCCTCGAGGCGCATCGGCGCGGCATCCTGACCAGTACCAGCCTTCTTGTGAACGCCCCATGCAGCCAAGAGGCTGCGGAGCTGAGCCGCGCCACGCCGGATTTGAGCGTCGGTTTGCACGTCGATCTTTTGAACGAACTCCAAGAGAACAACGCCGACTCGCCTCGACGGCGACAGCAAGCGTTACGCGAACAGTTTCGCCGGTTTGAGGAGTTGATGGGCCGTCGGCCGACCCATATCGACTCACACCACAACGTGCATCGAGACCCAGAGGTGCTGCCGTTTTTTCTCGAGTTGGCCCACGAACACGGCCTGCCTCTGCGCGAACATTCACCGGTCCGCTACTTCCCCAATTTCTACGGGCAATGGGACGGGAAAACGCACCTTGAGCAGATCAGTGTCGAGAATCTTGGGCGAATGCTGGAGACTGAAATCAACGACGGCGTCACCGAACTGAGCTGTCATCCGGGGTACGTCGATCCGGAGTATCCGACGGGCTATTCCGTAGAGCGCGAGGCCGAGGTGCGCACCTTGTGTGATCCGCGCATACGGCGGACGCTGGTCGAGCAGGCGATCCAACTCGTCAGTTACCACCACTTCGCCAAACTTGTCGTGGGCGCGCTGGCATAGGAGGATGCTTGTGCCGACCGTAGTCATCTCCCCGTTCAACGTCGCAAATTTCCCTGAGGGTGGGGGGCACTTCTGGGTGTACCTGCAATACGTGCTCGGCCTGCGTCAGCTCGGCTGCGACGTGTATTGGTTGGAAGGCTTTTGCCCCGAGGGGCCCGCAGAGCGAGAAGCCGCCGCCCTGGCCACGTTCCGGGCGCGCATGGAACAACACGGACTGGCTGGAAAAGTCATCCTCTACTTCAAGCACAGCAAGGAGCCCTCGCTCAACGCGCCGAGCGAGTACCTCAACATGACGCGCGCGGAAGCCGAAGCGATTTTTTCCCAGGCGGACTTGTTGTTGAACTTCCACTACGCCGTCAACCCTGGCTTGCTGGCATGCTTCCGACGCACGGCACTCGTGGACATCGACCCGGGGCTGCTGCAGTTCTGGATCAGTCGGGGACAGCTGACCGTGCCGCGCCACGACTTCTACTTCACCATCGGCGAAACGGTAGGCAGGTCAGCCGCGCAGCTTCCCGATTGCGGTTTACCGTGGATTCACTTTCGCACGCCGGTGTGCCTGGAGCGCTGGCCTTATGTTTTCGATCCCGACAGCAAAGCCTTCACCACAATTTCCAACTGGGATTCTTCCGATTGGGTGGTGGATGCCAATGAAGCTTACGACAACAGCAAGCGCGTTGCATTCCTGGAGTTTGCGGATCTGCCGTCCTTGACCAGCCAACCGCTGGAGCTGGCGTTGTTTATGCGCCACCAGCGGGACATGGCAGAATGGAAGGACCTGGAACGACGCGGCTGGCACATTCGTCACTCTGGTGACGTCGCCGCCACCCCGGAAATGTACCAGGCATACATCCAAGGCTCGCGCGGCGAGTTCAGTTGCGCCAAGCGATCTTGCATGAGGTTCCAGAACGCCTGGATCAGCGACCGGACCATCTGCTATCTGGCCAGCGGCAAACCCGTGGTAGTCCAAAACACCGGACCCAGTTTGTTCCTGCCCAACGGCGAAGGAATCTTTCGTTTCTCGGCGCCGGCGGAAGCGGCCGAAGCTTTCGACACCATTAACGCCGACTATGAGCGGCACTGTCGCGCGGCACGCCAAATCGCAGAGAGCTACTTTGACGCCAGGCGAAGCTTGGAAACGCTGCTGAACATTGCTCTGGGCAAGCCAGTCGGTCAGCAAGCTCCGGATCCAGCTTCATTGCAAACAAGGTCTCGCACGCTGGAGCTGTAACTCCGGCTCCAGGAATATTTGTCTGGTTGCAGAACGTCGTGAGCATCGCATCGCAAAAGCACGCATGTAGAACGAGGAAAGCAAAACCGAAAACGGTCCCGATCACCTTACTATAAGGATGGCGCTATGAAGCTTGCAGTAATCGGTTGTGGTTACGTTGGCCTAGTCTCATCGGCCTGCTTTGCTGAAATAGGCCATGATGTGATCTGCGTCGATACGGATGACAAGAAAATCGCTGCCCTTGAGTGCGGCGATATTCCCATCCACGAACGATTCGTACCCGAGCTGCTGGAGCGGCATCATGGCCGCCGACTGATGTTCTCTACCTCACTCGTCGAAGCGGTCGAGCGTAGCTCCGTAGTTTTCATTGCCGTCGGAACTCCCGCCGCCGGCAACGGCGAAGCCGATCTCTCCTGTGTGGAGGCGGTTGCGCGGGGCGTCGCACGCTCTGCCCGCGAGCCCAAGCTGGTTGTCGAAAAGAGTACGGTTCCAGTTTATACCTGCGAATGGATCCGCCAAGTTTCGCGTACGGCTGGCGGACAGAAGAACATCGAGGTGGTTTCGAACCCGGAGTTCCTGCGGGAAGGAACCGCGGTAACCGATTTTTTGTATCCGGACCGCATCATTGTCGGAGCCGATAGCGAAGAGGCAGCGGCAACAATGAAAGCAATCTATGCACCGCTGACCAGCGGGCAATATTACCGATCGCACTCCGCGACTGGATGGGGGGCAACCGTACCCGAGTACAAATCGGCGCGGCTGATCGTGACCAACACGAAAAGCGCCGAGATGATTAAGCACGCAGCCAATGCCTTTCTCGCGGCGAAGATCTCGTTCATCAACGCCGTTGCCAACATCTGCGAAGCTGTGGGTGCTGACATTACCCAAGTTTGTGAGGGAATCGGCTCCGACACCCGTATCGGAACTGGGTTCCTTCAGCCGGGGATCGGATACGGAGGATCTTGCTTCCCCAAGGATTTAAAAGCCTTCCGAACCGTCGCAAAGGAATTCGGATTCGAGTTCCGATTACTCGACGAAGTAACCCGCATTAATGAAGAACAGATCGAGCGGTTCGCCCGTAAGGTTCGGAATGCACTCTGGAACCTGAAGGGGAAGCAAGTCGCAGCCTTGGGACTTGCGTTCAAGACTGGAACCGATGATATCCGGGAATCACCTGCAATTGCATTGATACAGCGGCTTCTCAAGGAAGGCTCTGAGGTCCACGCCTATGACCCGGCTGCCATGCAACGCGCAGCAGAAGTCCTGCCGTCGGTGCGCTTCTTTGGCGATCCCTACGCAGCCGCGCGCGGCGCAGATGCGGTCGTAATACTCACCGACTGGCCGGAACTGGCCAACTTGAATTTGGAGCGGCTGCGCAGCGAGGTGCGCCAGCCAATCGTCATCGATGGCCGTAACTTGTATTCGCCACAAGCTATGGCCGAAGCTGGTTTCTTCTACCACAGCGTAGGCCGGAAATCAGTCGCTCCCCTGAAAGATCCCTCGCCCACTAAACATCCAGCTTTGCCCGATGATCTCATCAGCCACATACAAACCCATTCTGTAACCGTACTTGAAGTCCCTTAGGAGACCAATTAAATCCATTCGGGGCGGCATTCTGCGTTTACGAATGCGGTACGGTTCCCCGCGCGAGATCGAGCTCA
>DASQXC010000360.1:0-2373 GCA_035639935.1 Terriglobales bacterium | reverse complement strand
TGACCTGATGTGGAGCGCGGCCGAGCACTATGAAGTGGATCCGATGTCGGATGCCGACACCTTAACAGCAGCAGAGCGCGACCGAATTATCGGCGGCGAGGCATGCATGTGGTCGGAGTACGTTTCGCCGGAAAACATTGATTCGCGTATCTGGCCGCGAGCCGCGGCAGTTGCGGAGCGACTGTGGTCCGCTCAGGAGGTGCGCGATATCGAAGACATGTATCGCCGACTGCAGGTTTTGTCAGCACGCCTAGAGGTGGCTGGCGTGAAACATAAGATCAGCTATGAGCAAATGTTGCGCCGAATTGCCGGAAGCGACGATACAACGTCCTTGGGGGTATTCGCCGATGTGCTGGAACCGGTGAAGGACTACACCCGTAAGAATCAGCAACGAGGTGGACTGGCAACAAGCGCCAGCCCGCTGATCATGCTGGTAGATGCGGTCAATCCCGAGAGCGGATTAGCGCGGCGCTTCTCCGGGCTCATCGATGCGATCGCAGTCGGACACGCCACAGAGGCGCAGAAAAATGAGGTCCGGCTGTTGCTCACCACATGGCGCGACAACGACGCCAAGCTGCAGCCGATGCTGCAGACCTCGTTTCTTCTCAACGGGACTGCGCCGCTTTCACAAGAGCTCTCGCGCCTCGGCGAAATCGGGCTTAAGGCGCTCGACTTCATTGACAGCCGCCAAGCCGCTCCCGAGTCGTGGACTACAGAGCAGCTCGCATTCCTTCACGAAGCGAGTACCCCGCAGGCGGATTTGCTGCTGAAAATTGTGCCCGCGCTGCAACTTCTCGTCGAAGCCGTTCCCTGCAATCAGTCTGAACCGTAAGCAGCTTTCCGGAGCACGATCCAAAGACGACTTCGCGGCAAACACAAGGCAGCCGCGCCCACCAGCCCCGACTCCCAACCGTACATCGCAGTTCGGAGCGGGATCTGCTGCCAGCGTGGGTTGATGACCCATTCCCCCAGGCGGCTGCGAATGTGATGGAAGAAATTCGCCATGGCCTGGCCGAATCCGCCCCCGATGACAATAACGTCGGGCTCCAGCAAGTCAATCATGTTGCCCAGCCATATTGCCAGATAGTTCGCCGCCTCCTGCACTAACTCATTGGCCAACTCGTCACCCGCGAGTGCAGCCTTGGCAACGGTCTCTGCGCTGATGGAGGCGAGGTCGCCGTCAACCATGGCAGGGATTCTTGATTTTGGCGCTCCGTGACGGCTCAAGAGCTCGCGTGCTCGCTGCGCAACCGCGCTGCCGGAGGCGTACATCTCGATGCAGCCTCGTTTTCCGCATCCGCATTTACGACCGCCGTAGTCGATCGTCGTGTGCCCGCCCTCGCCGGCTGCGCCCGTGCGGCCAGAGTAGAGCCGCCTGTCCAGCACCATCCCCGTGCCGACACCAGTGCCCAGGCTGACATAGAAGACATCGCGGTACTGCTCTCCTGCGCCCCATACCGCCTCAGCAAGGGCGGCGGCATTGGCATCGTTGGCCAATTGCGTGGGCAGCTTGTAGTGGCGTTTTAACTGTTCGGCCAACGGATAGTCGCGCCAGCAAGGTAGATTAGTGGCGCTCAGCAAGACCCCCTGCCGCGAATCGACCCACCCGGGCACGCTGATACCGATTCCGCGTACCGTGGGCATTGCGTCCTTGAGTTCATCGATCGCGTCGATGACCGACTGCAGAGCCAGTTCAGCGCCCTGCTGCGTCACCATGGGCTTGCGCACAGTGCGTAAAATCCTGCCCCTGGGGTTTACCAGCCCGGCGGCAACCTTCGTGCCTCCGATATCCACCCCGATCGCATTTTGGTCCCCGCTCGCCATTGGTACGCCTGCTAACGCGCCGCCTGGGGTTGAGCCGACCTCAGGGCGCCGAGAAGGCGGCCTTTGCCGTGATCCCTTGCCCCTCGGTGACAGTATAGATGGCATCAGCCGCCACATTGCGCAGAACTTCGGTTTTTCCGCTGGGCCAAAAGATCTCCACCGCATCCATGGTTTGGGTCGTGCCCAAACCGAAGTGCAGCCGGAGGTCGTTCTGTGACAGGTAGCTGGCGCCGCCGCGCACCTCCTGCATCTGGGCCACGCTGCCGGTACGCACCCTGATGCGCGCACCGATCGCGGCGCGGTTGCTCTTGGTACCGATCAGTTTGAACAGCACAGTATGGTTGCCGTTTTTGCTCTCCTGCAGGAAAAGAGACGGTGCCTGGCCGACATTAAACACGAGGATGTTAATCATGCCGTCGTTGTTGACGTCTCCGAAGGCGGCGCCCCGACGGGAAGCCAGCGGCACCTGATCGAGGCCAGCGGCAGCGGCGATATCCCGAAAGCGGCCGTCACTGCTGTTTCGAAACAGCAGCATGGGCTGGCGATAAC
>DASQXC010000359.1:0-11186 GCA_035639935.1 Terriglobales bacterium | reverse complement strand
ATTGCTCATGATCGATGCCCTCAAGCGGGCGTCGGCGCGACGCATCACCACCGTCATCCCATATTTCGGCTACGCCCGCCAGGACCGCAAAGACCGGCCGCGCGCCCCCATCTCGTCCAAGCTGATGGCCGACCTGCTGACCACTGCGGGTGCGAACCGGGCCCTGATCGTGGATCTGCACGCCCCGCAGATCCAGGGGTTCTTCAACATCCCGGTAGACCATCTCTTTGCTTCCCCCGTGCTGGTGGACTATGTCCGAAAAATGGCCCTGCCTCGGCTGACGGTCGTTTCGCCCGACGCCGGAGGTGTAGAGCGAGCACGCTTCTTCGCCAAGAAAATGGACTCCGCGCTGGCCATTGTGGACAAACGGCGGGTGGAGATGGACGTCACCGAGGTGTTGCACGTGATCGGCGACGTCCACGGGCGCAGCGCGCTCATCCTGGACGACATCATCGACACCGCCGGCACGCTCTGCAAGACCGCCGACGCTCTCCTGGAGGCCGGCGCCAGCAGGGTTTATGCCTGTGCTACCCACGCGGTGCTCTCCGGCCCGGCTGTGGAGAGGATTGCAAAGTCGAAGCTCGAGAAGGTGATCGTTACCAATACCATTCCGCTCTCGCCGGCCGCTCATAATGAGCCCAAGATCGTGGTTCGCTCCATCGGTGGACTGATCGCGCGCGCGATTCAGTCCATCCACGAGGAGACCTCGGTCAGCTCGTTGTTCACATAGAGGAATCGCAGAGAGGGATCAAGCGCTATGGCAACCGTAACAATAACTGGAGCTAATGTAGTGGAAGCCCAGCCCCGCACGGAGCGGGGCAAGAACGGGGCCCGCCGCGTGCGACGCAGCGGACGTGTTCCTGCCGTGCTCTACGGCGCCAGCAGGGAGACCCTGGCGATCAGTTTGGATCCTAAGCAGATAGCGCGCATCCTGACCTCCGAATCCGGGCATAACAGTATCTTCGACCTGCAAGTCGGGGATGAGCGCACCAAAGTCATGATCGTGGACTGGCAATATGAGCCCATCAAGGGCGCCTTGCTGCATATTGACTTGAAGCGCATCGCTATGGACGAGCGCCTGAAAGTGTCCGTGCCCATCATGCTCAAAGGTGAGGCTGCGGGTGTGAAGCAGCAGGGCGGTATTCTGGAGCAGGTGCTGCGCGAGGTGGAAATCGAGTGTCTGCCCGGTGATATACCCGGCCACATCGACCTGGATGTCAGCCATTTGGTGTTTGGCAAGCTGCTGCGCGTGGCCGACCTGCCGCAGGGTAAGTTCAAGGTCCTGACCGACCCCAATCAGATGGTGGCGCACATCACAGCAGTGAAAGAAGAAGTGGCGCCTGCGCCGGAAGTCGCGGCCGCGGAAGCCGGAGCCGCCCCTGCCGAGCCCGAGGTCATCAAGAAGGGCAAGCAGGAGGCGGAAGAGGGCGAAGCCGAAGCTGCCGAAGCCAAGCCGGAGAAGGGCGAAAAGGCCGAGAAGAAAGAGAAGAAATGAGAACCTGGTCGCGAGTCGCGAGTCGCGAGCGCATACCGCTGGTACTCGCGACCCACGACTCACGACTAGAGAGTGGAAGGCGTGAAACTGATCGTCGGGCTGGGCAATCCTGGGATCGAATACCAGTTCACGCCGCACAACGTGGGGTTCTTGGCGGTAGACCGTATCGCCCAGGAGCAAGGCGTGTCGGTGAACAACCGTCACTGTCGTGCGTTGACGGGTAGGGCAGTTATCGCCAATCAGGAGGTGCTCCTAGCCAAGCCGGAAATGTACATGAACCTGAGTGGCATGTCAGTCCGCGAGCTGGTGCGGGAACACACGATTGATATAACGCACGACTTGATCGTGATCTATGACGAGCTGGACTTGCCCTTGGGCGTAATCCGTATCCGGCAGCGCGGCAGTTCTGCCGGGCACAATGGGATGGAGTCCATCATCGGAGCACTGGGAAGCGACCAGTTCGTGCGTATTCGTCTGGGAATAGCGCCCGAGCACCCGGTGAAGGACGGAGCGCGCTATGTGCTGGGGCAATTCAAGAAGTCGCAGTATGCTGCCGTGGACCAAGTACTCGACACGGCGGCAGAAGCGGTGAAGGTGATCATCAGCGAAGGCGTGCCCAAGGCTATGAGCCTTTTCAACCGCCGGCCGGAGTGAAGATTGCCACGGAGGCACAGAGACACAGAGCGAGATGATCTCAAAAGCTCTGTACCGCTGTGACTCGGTGCTGAAAAACGGAGAAGCTAATGTCGCAGCAGCAGCGCACTTATGAAGTGATGTTTATCATCCGGCCCGACCTGCCGGAAGAGGAGATGGAGCGCGTGGTCTCGATGGTCGAGTCCAGCGCCACGACCGCCGGGATTACGGTGAAGAACCTGGAGCGCATGGGCAAGCGCCGTCTGGCGTACAAAGTACGCAAGTTCCAGGACGGCGTGTACGTGCTGCTAACTATCGAAGGCCCAGGCAGTGCCGTAGCCGAATTGGAGCGGCGCCTGCGCGTTACCGAGCCGGTGATCAAGTACATCACCGTGCGCGTGGACGAAGAACAGAAGCGGCTGGCCAAGATCAAGAGGATTCGCGAGTCAAAAGTGCGCCAGCATCCCCAAGGCGTGGAGACTGCGACCGGAAGCGAGCCCGCACCGGTCACCGCGTAAGGGCTTTTGGCTCTTGGCTGTTGGCTATTGGCTGACGGCTATATAGCCAATAACCAAGAACGATAAAGGAGAGTCATGGCTGACGAAGAGAAGAAACAAGGCGAAACCACGGTGACGGCAGCCGCGGGACCCGATGTGCCAGCGGCGCCGGCAGGGCGTCCTGCGACAGGTCCGGGCAGGCGCCCGGGACCGGGCGGACGTGCCGGCGGCCGGGCCGAAGGCGGGCCGCGCAAGTTTTTCCGCCGGAAGAAGGTCTGCAAGTTCTGTGTGGAGAAGATCGATTCCATCAATTACAAGGACGTACGCCTGCTACAGCAGTTTGTGGCCGAGCGCGGAAAAATCGTCCCTCGCCGCCTAACCGGGGTCTGCACTCCCCACCAGCGGCGGCTAAGCTTGGCGATCAAGCAGGCACGCAACATCGCGCTGCTGCCGTTCGCGGCGAAATACTGAGTTTCCAGTTTCGAGTTTCCAGTTTCCAGCCAGCGCTCGCGGAGACCCCAAAGCTCGAAACCTGAAACTCGAAACTGGAGTTCCTAATGGAAGTGATCCTCAAAGAAGATGTCCCCAAGCTGGGCTCGCGCGGCGATGTGGTGAAGGTGGCCGACGGCTATGGACGCAATTTTCTACTGCCGCGCAAGCTGGCCATCGAGGCCACGCGCTCGAATCGCGCCGTCATCGAGCAGATGAAGCAGGCGGCGCTCCGCCGCGCTGCCAACGACAAGGCTGACGCTGAAGCCCAAGCCAAGCTGCTCGAGACCGTCACCCTCAGCTTCACGCGCAAAGCGGGCGAGAAGGACCAACTCTTCGGCTCCGTCACCTCTAGCGACATCGCGACCGCCCTCGAAGGGCAGGGCTACAGCATTGATCGCCGCAAGATCCAGCTCGACGAACCGCTGAAGCACATCGGCGAGTTCAAGGTCGCGATCCGACTGTACAAGGACGTGAACGCGACGGTCAAAGTCGTGGTGGACAAAGAGCCGTCGATGCCAGAAGGCGAAGAATAAGCCGGCGCGACCATTCAGGTGTCGCGCCTGAGCTGACCGAGAAATCACGTCTTTATTGGGAAATACCCGGGAGCGCGGCAAAAGCAGATTTCTCGCGGCCTCAAGGCCGCTCGGAATGGCACATCTTAGAAAGAAACGTGGTGCGCCTGCGGCGCTGCAGGATTGGCACTCGGGCGTGATTCCCTGGTCCCCAGCCCTTATAATTGCCTGCTCACAAAAAGCTTCCTGAGCCGTCCAACCCCCTGTAAGCGAGTAGTTAGTCCGGGCGTGGCGGGCCACGCCTGCTACAGGTTCAGGAGATAACATGCCGGCCGATTCGGTATCCGCAGCCACCCTGCGAGCACACTGGGGTGGCTTAGGGACGGCCATTGCGGTTGGCAACAGCGGTCCCAGAACTACTCCCTCTCGTCGGGGAGATATGGTCAGCCAATCTCTGAGCCGAGTGGACGATACCACGTTGATTCGCGAGGCGCAGCGCGGCAACCGCGTTGCCTTCGAGGAACTGGTGCGGCAGTACGACCGGGCGGTGTTGCGCCTGGCGCTGCATCTGACCGGTTCGGAGCAGGATGCGCAGGACATTTATCAGGAAGCGTTCCTCAAGGCCTACCGCAACGTTGGTAGTTTCCGTTTCGAGTGCTCGTTCTACACCTGGATCTACCGCATTGTCACCAACCTGTGCCTGGATCACCTGCGCAAGCGCACGGTGCGCAAGGAAGACCCGCCGGTGGCGACTGATGCCGAAGGCAACGAGTACAACGTGCTCGAGCAGACCCCAGATGGTCGTCCGGGCGCCAATCCGGAGCACGACCTGCTGCGGCGTGAACTCGGCAGCCGCATCGGGCGGGCACTCGAACGGCTGACGCCGCGGGAGCGCATGGTGTTCGAGCTCAAGCATTATCACGGCTTGAAGCTGCGCACCATCGGTGAAGTTTTGAGTACGACCGAAGAGACCGCCAAAAACACGCTGTTCCGCGCCAACCAGAAGCTGCGCGGATCGCTGGCGGACATGAGGTGAAGGATTGAGAAGGATTGAGTCATTGATTCATTGTGTCATTGATTCATTGAGGTATTGAGTTTATGAGTTAATGACTCGATGGCTGAATTCAGTAAGGCGGTACGTTATGAACTGTGATTGGGCAAAGCAAAATATCACGCTGTATATCTATGACGAGTTGCCGGATGATTCCCGGCACGAACTGGAACAGCACACCGAGCGCTGTGCCGGTTGTGCGGCAGAACTGAAGTCCGCGCGCGAGTTCCGCGAGGTGCTGGCCGAGGCGTTGCCGGCAACCGAGCCTACGGCCAACTTGCTGGCAACCTCGCGGATGCGGCTTTCCGAAGCGCTGGAGTCAGCCGAACCGGCGCCGCGCTGGCGCTGGACGTTTGACTTGGCGGGCTGGTTGCAAGAAGTTCGCTTTGCTCCCGCTTTGGCGCTGGTGCTGCTGATGATCGGTTTTGCCGGCGGCGTGATGGCCAGCTATAAGCTGCTGAACCAGCCCGCTGATATTGTCCAAACTGCGAAGAGTTCTCCGCCGCTATCGCAAGGTTCTATCGCCGGCATCAAGTCCATCATCCCCGACCCCGGCTCCCGCAAGGTCGAGATTCAGTACGACACCGTGCAGCCCGAGAAAGTAGAGGGTTCGACTGATGATCCGCGCATCCAGCAACTTCTGTTGTTCGCGGCGCGCAGCAATTACAACGCCGGCGTGCGCATGGACTCGGTGGACCTGTTGGCGCAAAAGCCGGAGGAGCGGCAAGTGCGCGATGCGCTCATTTTCGCGTTGCGCTATGACAGCAACCCCGGTGTCCGCTTGAAGGCGCTCGACGGGCTCGGCCCTTACGTACAGAACGATACTTCGGTACGCAACGCGGTGCTGGAGGCGCTGCTGAACGACTCCAATCCCGGCGTCCGCTCCGAGTCAATCATGCTCCTGAATTCGGTCAAGGCAGACGCAGCCGTGCGCCAGGCGCTGCAGCAATTGTCGCGGCAGGACAAGAGCAAGTTTATCCGCTCGGAGTCCCAGCGCGTGCTGTCCACGATCCCGGAGATTGATTAGAGGCCGGATTATTTGTCACGGTTTTCGACCCTGCGGTAACAGGATTTTGGCTTTACCACTGAGGTGAGTAGCTTCACACACGGCTTTGCGTTTGATGCACGTCAGGGGCTGAAGCCCACAGATCAACCGGGATGAGTGAATGCAGGCCTGAAGGCCTGCTCCACCCTGGTTCATTAATCCAGGATTCGGGCGCTGCCTCCGAAGTTCGACAGAGGAAAGTTTGAAGGTGAAGCGACAACATCAACTCGCGGTACTGCTGGCGTTGGCTGCCTGGGCAGTCCCGTTATGGGCGCAGGAATCGCAGATCACGCGCTCCGGCAGCGGCTGGATGGAAGTGGTGACCGGTACCCTGCCTGCGCTCCGCAACCTCAAGGTGTCCACCGATTTTGGAGCGGTCATGGTGCACGGCGGCTCCCCGCACGGGATCAGCTACACGGTCCGTAAACGGGCCAACACAGCCTCTGAAGCACAAGCCCGGCGGTATTTCGAAACGTTCATTGTGCACGCTTCGCAGAAAGGCGATTTCGCGGTGTTGGAGGGCGAATGCGCCGGCCACCAGCGGATCTCAGTGGACTTCACCGTCAATGTTCCGCGTGAGCTCGCCTTTGCGAAGATCGAGACCCGCGGCGGAAGTGTGGATATTTCCGGCATAGCTGGGCGTGCCGAGGCAGAAACAGCGGGAGGCAGCATCCACATCAACGACATTGGCGGCTCGGTCCGCGCTGAAACCTCTGGCGGCAGCATCGACGTGGGTAACATCGGCGATGACGTGAAGTTGGAGACGGCCGGCGGTAGCATTAGTATCCGCTCGGTGCGCGGTAAAATCCGCGCTGAAACCGCGGGCGGCAGTATCGAGGTGGGCTCCGCCGCCCAAGGTGCTTATCTAAATACGGCCGGCGGCAGCATCCAAGTGAAAAAATGTGATGGCGATTTGCGGGCATCCACCGCTGGCGGAAGTGTCGAGGTAGGAGATGTGGGCGGCGGTGCCATCTTGGAGACCTCCGGAGGCAGTATTCGGCTGTCGGGCCCTGCCAAGGGCGTAGTGCACGCGACCACGTCCGGCGGTGGCATCCATCTGAACGGCCTTACCCATGGGGTGACCGCCAAGACCGCCGCCGGACCCATCTATGCCGAGTTCATCGCTAACAAAGCGACTTTCACCGACTCCTATCTGGAGACGAGCGTGGGCGATGTTATCGTATCCTTGCCCTCGGACCTGCCGGTGACCGTCCGCGCCAGCATTGAGGCCGCGATGGGGCATAGAATGGTTACAGACTTTCCTGAGGTGAAGGTCACCTCGGAAGGGGGAGAATGGGGCCCCCGTGAGATCTATGGCCAAGGCACCATCAACGGTGGCGGATCGTTGCTCAAGATTAGTACGAGCGCCGGCAACATCGAGTTGCGGCGTGGAAAGCGATAAATCTGGGAGCAGGGAAAATCCGCAGAATGTTTCTCCTCCTTCTGCGTCCTGCCTCCTGCTTCCTCAACAGGGAATTACCATGGTGAAATCATTTCCGCTAGTTCTGATTGTACTGCTACTCGCTAGCCCGACGTGGGCGAGCGGACCGTCCCGCCCCGAGCCCTGGTCCTTTCCCGGTTACGGGGAAGTCCACGGTTCGTATCTGGGGGTGGATCTTCAAGAGGTAACCTCCGACCGGCTGGCTGCGCTGAAGCTGAAGGAAGAACGCGGCGCCGAGATCACCATGGTGGACCATGATTCCCCCGCGGGCAGAGCCGGCCTGAAGGAACACGACGTCATTCTGGAGTTCAACGGGACGAAGGTGCAAGGAACCGAGGAACTGCGGCGGCTGATCCACGAAACGCCTCCAGGACGCAACGTGCAATTGCTCATTAGCCGCGACGGCCAGCCAATGAACATCTCCCTGCAACTGGCCGACAAGAAAGAGTACTTCGCGCAATATCCGGCAACCCTTGAGGCGCACGAAATCCCCATCCCTGCGATGCCCCCAATCCCCCCCATTGACTTAACTATTCGCACCCCCTCCACGTATGGCCTTCTCGTGGAAAACCTGACGCCGCAGCTCGGCGAGTACTTCGGCGTGAAGAACGGAGAGGGTGTGCTGGTGAAGTCAGTGGAGGCAGGCACGCCGGCGAAGGCCGCCGGCTTCAAAGCGGGGGACGTGATCGTGCGGGTGAACAATCAGAAAATCGCCGACCGCGGCGACTGGCGCTCGGCTCTGCGCGCAAATCGCTCCGGCAAGGTGACAGTGGGCATCGTCCGCGAACGCCGCGAGCAAAACCTCACCCTGAATCTTCCGGAATCAAGCCGCAATCGTTCCGCTATCCAAGTCTCTCCGGAGGCGGTTGACATCGACCTGGATATGGAGCCTTTGCTGGCCAACCTGGAGCAACTGCGCCCGGAATTGCACCGGTGGCGTACGGAGGCGCTGGGAGCAGCCAGCGAGGCGCTGAAAAACGGCCGCAAATCAATCGATGTCAATGAAAAAGAGCTCAAGCGTGCCATGGACCAGGCCAAGAAGGCGCTCGATTACGAAATGAAGCGCTGGCAGAAGGAACTGGAGAAGGCACACAAAGAAGCCCAGCGCGCTCAAGATTAACAATGGCCACGAATTTACACGCATACGGATACTCACGGATTGTTTGCGGTCTTCTGATCCGTGATCATCCGTGTAAATCCGTGGCTAGCTTCTCTACTCCGACCAGCACCGAAACACCAGGCAACCATTGGTCCCGCCAAACCCGAAGGAATTGCTTAACGCTATCTCCACTTCTGCCTGCCGAGCTTCATTAGGTACATAGTCCAGATCACACTCGGGATCGGGGTGTTCGTAATTGATGGTTGGCGGCAGCACCTGGTCGCGCAATGCCAGCACGGTGATACCCGCTTCCAGACCACCAGCGCCGCCGAGCAGGTGTCCAGTGCTGGACTTGGTAGAGCTCACGGCAAGGTTCTTCGCGTGCTCTCCGAAGGCGCGTTTGATAGCAACGGTTTCCAAGCGGTCGCCGATGGGCGTCGAGGTGCCGTGTGCGTTGATGTATCCCACTTGGTCGGGTGTGATCTTGGCATCGCGCATGGCATTCATCATCACGCGATATCCGCCGTCGCCTTCCTCCGCCGGCTGGGTGATGTGGTAGGCGTCGCCGCTCATCCCATATCCAATGATTTCGGCCAATATCCTGGCGCCGCGGCGGCGGGCAAACTCCAGTTCTTCGAGCACGAGAATGCCCGCGCCTTCGCCCACCACGAAACCATCCCGCTCGGCGTCCCATGGACGGCTGGAACGTTCCGGGTCGTCATTGCGGGTGGAGAGCGCGCGCATGGCCGCGAACCCGCCCACGCCCATGGGAGTAATGGCGGCCTCGCTGCCGCCGGCGATCATCACGTCGGCATCGCAGCGGGCGATGATTTTGAAGCTGTCGCCGATGGAGTGTGCGCTCGAGGTGCAGGCCGTGGCCGTGGCTTCGTTCGGCCCCTTGGCGCCATAGCGGATACTCACGTGCCCGGCCGCCAGGTTGACGATTGAGGCCGGAATGAAGAAAGGCGAGATCTTCCGCGGTCCCCCCTGGAGCAGCGCCGAGTGCTCGCGTTCGATGACGTCGAAGCCGCCGATACCGGAACCGATATGCACTCCCACGCGCTCGGCGATCTCGGGCGTGACCTGGAGCTCCGCGCTCTGCATGGCTTCCTCGGCCGCAGCCAGGGCCAAGTGGATGAAGCGGCCCATCTTCTTGATTTCTTTTTTTTCGACAAACTGCAGGGGATCGAAGTTCTTCACTTCCGCTGCGATCTGGCAAGCGAAGTCGGAAGTATCGAACGCAGTGATGCGGGCGATGCCGCTTTTGCACGCCAGCAGGTTGCGCCAAGTCTCCTCGCTGGTGTTGCCCACCGCGCAGAGCAGTCCCACCCCTGTAACCACGACGCGACGATTCACAACGGAGATTCCTCGCGGCGCCGTCTGCCCCAGCGGGCCATCAACGGAGATCCAGCAACTGGGGCCAGACTGAAGGCTCTCACTTGGCGCTCTTCGCCTGTTCGCTGATGTAGTCGACCGCGTCCTTGACGGTACGTATCTTCTCCGCGTCTTCGTCAGGGATCTCGATGTCGAAGGCCTCCTCGAAGGCCATCACGAGTTCGACCGTGTCCAGCGAGTCGGCGCCCAGATCGTCCACGAAGGAGGCATTGGGGGTGACCTCGCCCTCGTCCACCCCGAGCTGCTCGACGATGATCTGCTTGACTTTCTCTTCGACGGCTGCCATCGCTCACTTTCTCCTTTGACGTGCGGTCAAAAGCTTCGCGGGCAAAAGGACCTCAAGCGATTTTGTTTTCCACATACGTGATCGCGTCCTTAACGGTGCGAATATTTTCCGCGTCCTCATCCGGGATCTCGATATCAAAGGCTTCCTCAAAGGCCATGACCAGTTCGACCGTGTCCAGCGAGTCTGCGCCCAGATCATCCACGAACGAAGCCGTAGGAGTGACTTCCCCTTCGTCCACGCCCAACTGCTCCGAAACGATCTGCTTGATCTTTTCCGCTACGTTCGGCTTCTCTTTCACATCTGCCATCAGACCTGACCTCCGCAATCGGGGTACCCCAATGCGCCCGGTTCTTGCACGCTGGGGTTGAACCGCATCTAGCGAAGTGTAATTGCCGCTGCGAACCTCTGTAAAGCGCGAGAATAAGCTACCATCAACTGGATGATTACGGATCAACTAACCTGGAATCCTCGAGTTCGCCCTTTCCCGTGTTTCTCCTGTGATTAAATCCGTGCATGCGAGCGGTCGTGCAACGTGTGAAACGGGCTCGAGTGACGGTGTCAGGTGATACTGCTGGCGAAATCGGGGAGGGATTGCTGGTGCTGCTCGGCGTCGCGCACAGCGACAGCGAAGCTGCAGCCGCCTACTTAGCTGATAAGATCGCCGGCCTGCGCATCTTTGAAGACGATACTGGGCGCATGAACCGCTCTGTCGGAGAGGTCGGTGGGGCGGTGCTGGTGGTCTCGCAATTCACGCTTTTTGGCGACGTGCGCCGAGGCAAACGTCCTTCCTTCGACGCCGCTGCACGCCCTGAACACGCCCGCCGGTTGGACGAATACTTCGTGGACAAGCTGCGCGCCGCCGGCCTGCGCTGCGAAACCGGTCGCTTCCAGCAAACGATGCAGGTCGAGCTGGTGAATGATGGGCCAGTGACGATTCTGCTGGATTCCGAAAAGAACTTCTAAAAAATCAGCCAGAGATTGACACGGATTGGCATGGATCAAAAGCGGCAGCCATCCGTGAATATCCGTGCAGATCCGTGGCTACATCTTCTCCACCACTGCATCTGCGATCCTGGCCGCCTCCACCGCCGCCTTGACGTCATGTACGCGCACGATGTGCGCGCCCTTAAGTATGGCTGCTGTCATTGCGGCCAGGCTGCCATAAAGGCGTTCCTGCGGCGGGGCGTCGCTGCCATTGCGAGCCAGCGTTCGTCCGATAAAAGACTTTCGTGAGACACCC
>DASQXC010000358.1:0-7325 GCA_035639935.1 Terriglobales bacterium | reverse complement strand
ATCGGCGCGCCAGAAGTCCCCGAGTCGGCGGCCGGACTGCTCGCTAAGCCGTTCTCGCATCCCCTGGCGACGGTGCGCCGTCACCCGCCCATAGGCAGCTTGCCCAAGTTCGTGCACTTCCTGCACGAGCAGAGGATGCACGCCATCGCGCGCATCGCCATCTTCCGCGATGAGCAGTTGGTGACTCATCACCCGGAACTGGCGGTGCGCTCGCGCCGCACCGGCCAGCCCTGGCGTGAGAACGGCAAGCTGGTGTGGACCGATCCTTCCCGCCCAGAGGTGCAGGATTACAACATCGCCCTGGCGCGCTATGCCGCCGCTTCCGGCGCGGACGAAGTGCAGTTCGATTACGTCCGCTTCCCTGCCGAGGGTGATCAGGCCGACGCGCAGTTCGCCTTCCAGACCGAGCATCCTGACTCCCACCCCAACAAAGCAAAACCGGCTTCGTTGGGGACCCCATGGAAGCGCTCGGACGTCATCGCCCATTTCCTCGACCGCGCCTACGCCGAGATGCAGCGCGAAGGCGTGCTGTTCTCGCTGGATGTGTTCGGAGTGATGGCCTGGCAGCGGCCCATCGATCTTGCACATACCGGTCAGGACATCGTGGCCATGGCCCGCCGCTGCGACGTGCTCTCGCCCATGATCTATCCTTCGCATTTCTTTGGCATGGACGGCTATGCCCACCCCGGCGACGCACCCCAACATTTCATATCGGAATCGATGATGAAGTTTGGTGAGATCACAAAAGGCTCCGGCGTGGTCTTGCGGCCTTGGCTGCAAGCCTTCGCCTGGCAGACCAAGAGCTATTCGACCCAATACATCCTGACGCAGGTCAGTGTGGCGAAGGAGAACGGCGGCATTGGATTTCTTTTCTGGAACGCCCGCAACGATTACAAGCAGCCCCTCCTCGCCATGCCGGAAATGGCGCGCGCGCATGAACGCTACTTCCGCGGCGATGAAGTCGGCCATCCGGCTCCGGCCAAAGTCGGCAAAGCTATCGCCTCCCAGCACCGGGCCAACTGAGAGACCAAGAAACGCTGTGAAGTCCGGTCAGTGCTGAACCTTGCTATCAAGGTCATGCAGTGTTGGTGGATAATGCGGGTGATATGAAGAATCGCCCTTTACTGTTCTTTTCCCGTCTGCGCGATGGCCGATTTCGTACTGGGTACGCCAAGGGGACATTCAGTTGGGGCGGGCGTTGTTTGGACAGTTTTCGGCCTGCCTTTATTGCATTGCTTTTCCTGCTCGTCAGGGCGCTTTGGACGGGCAAGAACGAAGTCGATATCGATCATAGCTGGCCCTTACAAGACCAGCGCCCCCTTACGTTACTCCTCGATTTTCAAAACTGATGGTCGATTGTGCCTGCGGGTATAATGCTCTCGGTATCCCGAGCCGCACCAAATCCGAGCATTCCCAGCAACTACTGTTCAAAAGGAGCGCCCATCCATGGCCGTAAAGAACACCGACAAGATTTGGCATAACGGGAAATTCATCAATTGGGACGACGCCACGGTGCACGTGATGGCGCACGTGGTGAACTACGGCTCGGCGGTCTTCGAGGGCACCCGCTGCTACGCCCAGCCCAAGGGTCCGGCCATCTTTCGCGCGCAGGAGCACGCGCAGCGGCTCCTCAACTCGGCCAAGATTTACCGCATGCAGGTCGAGTACAGCCGCGAGGACCTGATATCGGCCATGGCTGAACTGGTGCGGGTGAACGGCGTGGTGCCCTGCTACATCCGGCCAATCGTGCTCCGCGGCTATGGACAATTGGGCGTAAATCCGCTGGAATCGCCCATTGACGTGTACATCGTCAACTACGAGTGGGGACGCTATCTCGGCCATGGGTCCGACGAGGGAGTGGATGCCTGCGTCTCCTCGTGGAACCGGTTGGCGCCGAACACCATGCCGGCGATGTCCAAGGCGGGCGCCAACTACATGAACTCGCAGCTCATCAAGATGGAAGCCCTGCTCAACGGCTATGTAGAAGGCATTGCGCTCGACGTGAGCGGCTACGTGGCCGAGGGTTCGGGCGAGAATCTGTTCCTGGTCTTTCACGGGTCGCTTTACACCGCGCCAGTGGGCAATTCAATTTTGCCGGGGATCACACGCGACACGGTCATCCAACTGGCAAAAGAGATGGCTATCCCGGTGATCGAGCAGTTGATCCCGCGCGAGATGCTCTACATTTCCGAGGAAGTGTTCTTTACTGGCACTGCGGCCGAGATCACGCCCATCCGCTCAGTGGACAAAATCACTGTGGGCAGGGGCGAGGTCGGACCCATCACCAAGGCTATCCAGCGGGAGTTCTTCAACATCGTCAACGGCGTGGTGCCAGACCGCTTCCACTGGCTGACGCCGGTGGGCGTTGCCAGCGCGCAGCCGGTGTCGGTGTAGGTCTTTTCCGCAGCGAAAGCATGGCTCCTTCAGCGAACGCCTGCTCGGCAGTGGCTCTCAAGCGGCCGATGGGTATTTCCCGATGTTCATCATCGCATCGGATGGTATGGGCACCGGAGTCCGTGCCGGATCAAGTGCATGTGCCAAGATTTCGAGCCCGGTTGCCACTCGCGGCCCTGGGCGAGAAAAGTAGCTGCTTGCATCCACTGCAATGACGCGGCCAGTGCGAACGGCCGGCAACTGGTTCCAACCCGCAGGCAGGCCAATACTCCTCACTTCGGCCGCCGTGCGTTGGAGGTCATAGCCGCAGGGCATGACCACCACTACGTCGGGAGCGGTTTTGAAGATCTCCTCCCAAGTGGTGCGGAACCCGGGCTCGCCCACGCGCCCCATGACGTCGATGCCGCCTGCAATTTGAACCATTTCGGGCACCCAATGTCCAGCAACGAAGGGCGGGGCCAGCCATTCCAGGCATAGCACCCGAGGCGGTTGAGCGGTTCCGGCTGCCACCTGCCGCACAGTGCGTACACGCTGCTTTAACTGTTCGGCCAACTTCTCCGCTTCGCTTGTGCGGCCGGTGGTTCTTCCGACCGAGACGATATCCTCCCAAATGTCCGAGAGGCGACGCGGGTTTAAGGAGAGCACACGCGCCGAGGACGGTAACACAGATAGTGCCGCGGCCAGGTCGTCCGACGAAGCGGCACAGACGTGGCAAAGATCTTGCGTGATGAGCAAATCCGGCCGGATGAGCTTCAGTTTTTCGATGTCGATTCGGTAAAGACTCGCTCCCCGCTGCACCGCGTGGTTCACCTGGCGGTCGATTTCTGCGGGATTCAACAGAGGACTCAGGCGCGTGTGGACGACCACCGGTTTGGTGCGCACCTCCGGAGGGTAATCGCACTCGTACGTGATCCCACAGATAGCGTCCTGCAATCCAAGTGCACACAGGATTTCGGTTGCAGAAGGGAGAAAGGAACAGATGCGCACACGAACCTCACCTTTCTATTTGTCTGACAGGATCAGATCGGCAAAGACAAATCGGTCACGAGAGACAATCTCGCCGACCTCGACCGGCAGGTCGTACCGAAACATCGGTCCGGCATAGACAAAGGAGTGGAACTCTCCATATTCGCCGCACGGGTCGGCGCTCGGCGGCAAGTCCGCAAGCAATTGCTCGTCGAATTCCCGGCCCACGAATTCCGGGCCGAGGCATTTCGTGTCAACGCACGCTACCTTGGCCCTGACTCCAGAGCCGATCATAGAGCGGGCAAGCTGCAGCGTTGGGATTCCCCACACGGGAAAGACGGGTTGCAATCCGGAGTCCTTCAACTGCTTCTCGCGATACTCGCGTATGTCAGCCAGGAACAAATCGCCAAAAGCAATGTATTCGATGCAGGCCTGAATCGCTTTCAGGCATACGTCTCTCATGATGCGTTCGTAATCCGCGTTGGAGCAGGGCGACGGCAGGTCCACATCCCACAGGGGAATTCCTGCCGCCTTTGCCTGCGCCTCGACCAGCTTGCGCCGCACGCCGTGCATGGCCACCCTGTCCGCTTCGCGATTAAACGTGGTCAACAGTCCCACGATGTCGCACTCGTTCTGTTGGCGTAGGATGTAAAGGCTCCAAGCACTGTCCTTGCCGCTGCTCCAGGAAAGCAGAGTGCGTTTCATGGCAGAACGGGCTGACTTGCGACCCGCTCCTGCGGGAAATATTTTTGGCTCAGCCGCGCATGCAGGCCAAAGAGCAGCGTGGCGTATGCAGCGTCTCCCGCCAGCGTGAATGCGAAAAATGGTATCGCCAGCAGATAGCATTCTCCGAGACCAGCCAGGGTGTGCGGATACCAGTGTCCGGTGGCCCAGACGGCAAAGTTGGTGATCAAGAAGAACTGTAGGCTGCCAAGCAGGACCGCGCCGCCGATACACCATATACGTTCGGTCTGGCGCAGGCGCCGCCCGATCCACACATTGATTAAAAAGCTGCCATACACGAATGGCGTGAGCGCGGTGAACGCTTTGAATCTGAAGATCACGCTGAGCATCGGGTCGGTAAGCGCAAGGACCAGCACCGGAATCAAGTAGGCTTGCCAAGAGCGGAGCCGAGCACCCGAGTAGAGGCTCAGGGCGCCGACCGGCGCAAAATTCGGCGGATGCGGGGCCAGCCGCAGCATGGACCCCAGAAAAATCAACGACAGCGCAAGCGGTCGCGATTTCCAAGTCCTCTCGGACATAGTCAATCTCCTTTCAAGTGAAACCCGGGTCATTCGCCCCCGACGCGAAACCGCATTCCGGCCCGAAAACTCACACCGAGGGCAGGGTAGCCAACTACTTCCTGGTAGCGGCGATTGAGAACGTTCTCCACGTTGAGATAGGCGGTCATGTAGTGGTTCACGGCAAACCACGCGCCTGTGTTCACCAGTGCATAGCCTGCGGCATGATCAATAACTAGGCCGAGGAAGTCGGAATCCGGGCGCCGCCCAACAAAGCTGCCGGCCAAGTCGCCTCCCCAACGTTTCCCCATATAACCGAGCAGCAATGAGCCAGTGTGCTTGGGGCGCCGCAACAGGGCTGTACCTACACGAGCGGGATCAAGGGGAGCTTCCAGAACCTGAGTCGAGAGGTAGGTATATCCGCTGCGAAGCGTGAACCTACCAACACGACCATTCAGCTCCAGCTCGGCGCCGTGCGCCAGCGTCTTGTTTAGGTTCACGAAGATGCCCTGAGGTGGACCCAAAGAGTTGAAATCGATCTGATCTCGGAAGGAGTTATGAAAATAGACTGCAGATACGGTCCAACGGCCGGCAAGGTTTTGTTCCACCCCGCCCTCAAGGGACAGGTTCTGTTCAGCTTTGAGGTTAGGATTGGGGAGGATGAAAAACGAGGGATTCCCGAACGATTCAAGGAAGTCGGGTGCCTTGATGCCCTGGGAAACTCCGAACCGCAAACGCGTTCCAGCTAGCAGTCCAGTGCCGCGAGCCAGCCTCACGAGGCCAGCAAGTCGCGGAACGAGTTTGTTCCCGAAGCTCTCGTTGTGTACGTAGCGCAATCCCCCGCTAATGGAGAATCGAGCCCCAGGGAATATCTGCTCGACGTAAGCAGCGTGGTTGCGACGCAGCCCTTGCGTTGGCGGGCCACCAAAGAGCAGGTCCCGAAGGTCCCCGTGCTCGTCGTCAAAAAGGTATCCGAAAACTGTGTGCGCCCAGGCCCGGGGTGCGTATTCCCCCTGGTATTCGAATCCCGCGCGGTTGAACTCGGAAAATGTTTTGAACGGACAATCGAAGAAAATGTTTGCCTGAAAATCACAACCGCGATCCGCCACAAGATCCTGGTTGGCTAGCCTGTGGCTGTATTCGAAACCCCGAATGTGATGTTGCCACCGTGCGGGTGAGTCGACGTCCAGCTCGACGCTCGCCAAGGAATTATTCTGGCGAGCGAACTGGTCCTGATCTGGGGGTAACAACGGGGCTCCATTGAAATTCCACGCCGAGGACACGCCTGTGCGGTTATTCGAATGGCGTCCGCGTACCCGCAAACGGACCCGGGTTGTGAAGGCGAAACCTACATTTGCGCCTTGGGCGGCATTGGAATACTCATTGTTGATGCCTTGGCCGTCGGTGACCGTCTGTTCGCCGAAAACCTTGTAGTCAAAGCGGTGGCGAACTCCGGATAAAGACAGTAAGCCCCGTGCCGCATCAAAGTTCCCGCCCTCCGCGCCAAAACGCAGCTCAGGCACTCTCGTTGTGCCGGGACGTGTCTCCAGCCGGATGACGCTGGTCATGGAGTCCGGGCCATAGAGGGCGCTGTCGGCGCCCCGCATCATCTCAATTCGATCGACCTCAAACATGGGGACAACGCCGAAATCGAAAAAGCTGTCCGAATCATTTACCGGAACTCCGTCAATGAGCACCTTGTTGTAGCGCGACTCCCCACCGCGGACGAACAGTGACGTGAGCGCGCCGCGCTGCCCGTTTGCGGACACCACTGCCCCGGATATGAAGCGGATCGCATCGCCGGCGGAGACCGGTTGCATAACCTCGAGCGCCTGCGCATCGAGCAGGGCGACCGAGGCGCCGCTGTCTTCTGCTGGGACCGGTGTGCGCGTAGCCGTCACCACGACGGTCTGCTCCGGCCCGGCCACTTTGAGCTGCACTTCGACATCGATCTCTACAGGCACGTGGACGGCCAGCTTCGCCGGCGCAAAGCCCGGCGCCAGCACCTCGACGCGGTACTCGCCCGGTTCCAGCTCAAAGAAAGCAGCAGTTCCTTCGGCGGAGCTGCTCTGGAGGCCGAGCGCTCGCGAACCGGCGGCGGGATAGACAGCAACTTGTGCGCCGGCGACCGCGGTCGAACGCGGATCCACAACCCTGACTTTGAGATCGGCTGCTTTCGCAGCCACAGAGGCAAGGAGAAGGACAAGAATTAGCAGGCGGGGCCGCATACGCAATCCTCCTTTACACGCGAAAAGGGATTGGTGCTTGCGGTTCGCGCCGGTCTCCTGGCTTAGCGAGCTTACAATGGGACTGGCCTTCCCACGGCTCTTGACCACAGTGGCCGTCCCCATCTTCGCTTACAGTTGCGCGGCAGCACGGGATTCTCACCCGCTTCCCAGTCTTCTCCGCGGCGGAGAAGACGCGCGAACCAATTTGTCAGAGAACGCTCCGGGAGTTCCGGAGGAGAAAATCTACTGCCATTGCGAACACGTGTCAAACGGAATCAGGGAGCAAGCTGCCCGGTCGTTGATCTTAGAGCCAACTATACGGTTCATCCTTTGGCACAATAGCGTGCGCGGGCATTCCTTCCCCCTCGAGCTCCGCGGCCGGTGTTCTGTCAAAAAGAATCTGCCGGCCGCCCGACCGACTCGGCGATGTGGACGTTCGCCTCTGCGAACTCGCGGACCCGATCAAGGGTCGATTGCATCTCCTCACGATAGCGCT
>DASQXC010000357.1:0-3448 GCA_035639935.1 Terriglobales bacterium | reverse complement strand
CAGACGAGTTCGGCGGCACGACCAACTTGCGCTTTGACGACACCAATCCGGAGAAGGAAGAGACCGAATACGTCGAATCCATCATGGAGGACGTGCGCTGGTTGGGCTTTGAGTGGGAACGGCTCTGCTACGCCTCCGATTACTTCGATCAGCTCTACGAGTGGGCCATCCATCTCATCAAGATGGGCAAAGCGTATGTGGACGATCTCTCTGCCGACGAAATCCGCCAATATCGCGGCACGCTGACCAAGCCGGGCAAGAACAGCCCCTATCGTGACCGCTCGGTCGAGGAGAACCTTGATCTATTTCAGCGCATGCGCGCCGGCGAATTCCCCGACGGCTCGCGGGTGCTGCGGGCGAAGATTGATATGGCTTCGCCCAACCTGAACATGCGCGACCCGGTGATGTACCGCATTCTGCATGCCGAGCACCATCGCACCGGACCGAAATGGTGCATTTACCCGATGTACGACTACGCGCACGGGCAGTCGGATTCGATCGAGCGCGTCACCCATTCCATGTGCACGCTGGAGTTCGCCGACCATCAGCCGCTCTATCGCTGGTTCATCGAGCAATTGGGCATCTTCCCCTCGCAGCAGATCGAATTCGACCGCCTCAACCTCACTTACACGCTGCTGAGCAAGCGCAAGCTGCTGCAACTCGTGCGCGACGGGCACGTGCGTGGCTGGGATGACCCTCGCATGCCGACCCTCAGCGGTATCCGGCGGCGCGGCTACCCGCCCGAGGCCATCCGCAATTTCGTGACGGCGGTGGGCGTCTCGCGCACTAACGGCACCACGGAAATCGAGATGCTCGAACACTTCGTACGCGAGCACCTGAACCGCTGTGCTCCGCGTGTAATGGCCGTGCTCCGCCCTTTGAAGCTCGTCGTCGACAACTACCCCGAAGGCCAGACTGAAGAGTGCGAAGCAGTCAATAACCCCGAGGATCCGGCTGCCGGCACGCGCAAGGTGCCATTTTCGCGCGTGCTCTACATCGAGCAGGACGATTTCCGCGAGCAGCCGCCCAAGGGCTATTTCCGGCTATCGCCTGGGCGTGAGATCCGGCTGCGCTACGGATACTTCGTCACCTGCACTAATGTGGGCAAGAACGAGCGCGGTGAGGTGGTGGAGATCCACTGCACTTACGATCCCGCGACCCGCGGCGGCAACAATCCTACCGATGGACGCAAGGTGAAGGCGACCATCCACTGGGTATCGGCGGCTCACGCCATCAGTGCCGAGGTCCGGCTCTACGACAAGCTCTTCACCAAGCCTGACCCCAACCAGGTGGAACAAGGCCAGGATTTCACCGCCAACCTGAATCCTAATTCGCTCGAGATCGTGACCGACGCGAAGCTCGAGCCCTCGCTCGCGGACGCGGCCGTTGGCTCACGCTATCAGTTCGAGCGCTTGGGATATTTCTGCGTGGATCCTGACTCCGCGCCCGGGAAACTCGTTTTCAACCGCACGGTGGCGCTGAAGGACACGTGGGCGAGGATCGAGAGTAGGAGAAGGTGAGAAAACCCCACCCTTGGCAAAAACGGCCAAGGGTGGGGCACCCCGCCTGAATTCTTTTTAGACTTTGTAGAGACCCAGGCATGCTGGGTATCTACACAAAATGCGGTAGGAGAGAGCGCCCCTGTGATAAAAGCGTTGGGTGCATGGCAAGCGCTTTGGACGGCCGCAGTTGTACGCGCTGCTGCTGCTGTCGGCCTTCGTCCTGCAATCGCTCTGGGTCATCCATCGCAGGCCGCTGCGGCGGGAGGAGGCGGCATATGCCCAGGCGGGCCTGGATCAACTCGCGGGCAAATTTTCGCTCCGGGACATCGGCGCACTTCCCGTCCCATCGGTGGTTGCCGCTGCGCCGCTTCTGGTCGTGCACCAATTAACTCCGTCGTTCTCCCTGGAGCATTTGAAATGGTTTCTACGCCTGCCGTTCGTCGCGATCGGCTGGCTGCTGGGAGTGTCCGTCTGGTACGTCGCCAGGCGGCTTTATGGAAATGCCGGTGGCTATACTGCGCTCACCCTCTATTGCTTCTCGCCGGCCGTGTTCTTTCCCTGGCCTGGCCCTTTGCTTACCGGCAGCCTGGGGATGTTCGGGACAATCTTCGTTGCCATCGCTGCGGCGCACACGCTCTACGCTCCGCGCGCGGCTTCAATCGCTGAACTGGCATCGCGCTGGCGGCGGATTATGCTGCTGGGGCTATCGATCGCTTTGGCCGCAGGTTCTGGTTTTTGGGGGTTCAGCCTTGTCCTGCTCGGCCTCGGTTTCATGCTGTACCTGGTTCCCGAATGCCGTTTCATTGCAGCGGCGCTCGTTCTCTCGGCTTGTGTTATTGCCGCTATTTTGCTGCTCGCGTGCTTTGGATTCCATCCCCGGCGGTTGCTTGAGGCTGTAGACCAGGCGAGCTGGTTGCCGCCGCCCGAAATGATCGCCGGCGCCGTGCTGCGCACGTACGTGAACGGAATCCGCTATGCGGAAAATGCGCTATTGCTCGTGCTCACGGCGGTGGCCCTAGTCACGTATTTTGGCTGGCGCCGCTGCCGCTATTTCGGGAACACCGCTCCGCTGCTTTGTGTGGTCTTGCTGACCGCACTTGGGCTTGCCGTCTTCCCTGATGTCCTGGTGGGACCCTTCCCTTTCCGCGCCACGCCGTTCCTGTATGTCTTTATAGGCGGAGTCTTTGCCGACCTGCTGGAAAGCCGTTTTCGCAAGGCGTTCGGCCTCGTACTATTGGGACTGCTGGCGGCTTATGCGACGGTGTCGATTATGGCGACCGCCCGCTTGGGCGATAGCATGTCTTTGATCGTTGACGGCGCGTCGGTGGACGGCTGAAATCCAGGCAGGACGGGCTTCCTCGGCGATGCAACTTTCTGCCTTCCTTGGGGTACTATATACATATGAAGCGGGGTTTGGCGCTCACGCTTTTGGTCCTTACCACATCCATGGTGGTGAGCGCGCAAATCCGCGGTGTCCCGCCGTCCGTCACTTCTTTGGGTCCTGGAAGAGGTCCTAATCCCGGGGTCCCGGCCAGCGTTACTTCTCTGGGGCCGCTCGGCTTCGGAGATAACTTCTTTGACGGCCGGTTTAGCGGCGGATTCACCTTCGGCCACCATCCGCAGTTCATCACCAGTTTCCGCAGCCACAATTTTCACCGGCACTTCTTCCCTGTAGTCGTGCCCTACTATTGGCCTTTTTATCCGCTTGACTACCCCGTCGAGGGCTACGACACGAACGCCTATCAGCAGCCGACCCAGCCGGTAGTCGTGGTGATGGATACCAAGTCGAGCGACGATCGTTACGGCGAACATCTTTCAGAGCGGCGTCGTTCGCCGGCGCAGCCTGCTGAGGCGCAAGCTCCACCGGCTCCCGTGCGGGAACAGGAGCCGACTGTACTGGTCTTCCGCGATGGCCGCCAGCAGGAAGTAAGGAACTATGCCATCGT
>DASQXC010000356.1:0-4560 GCA_035639935.1 Terriglobales bacterium | reverse complement strand
CCGCCACGCTGGGGCTGTTTGTCTCGCTGGGCGTGATCCTCGGCGTCCAGGCGCTGATGAGCCCGGACGACTTCAAGGCCTGGGGCTGGCGTATCCCCTTCCTCGCTTCGCTCTTCCTGGTCGCCATTTCCCTCTACATCCGCCTCAAGATGAGGGAATCGCCCATCTTCACGCAGATCAAGACTGCAGGTATGACCTCGGCCAAACCGCTCAAGGAGGCTTTCACGCGGTGGGACAACCTCAAGCGCGTGCTGCTGTCGCTGTTCGGAGCGGTAGCGGGCGAGGGCGTCGTCTGGTACACGGGACAGTTCTTCGCCCTGTACTTCATGCAGGCGATCCTCAAGGTGAATCCGAAGCTGTCCAATTACCTGGTGGCCATCGCGCTGTTGATCGGCATGCCGTTCTTCACCATCTTTGGCGCGCTTTCGGACAGGATCGGGCGCAAAAAGATCATGGTTGCCGGCTTCCTGCTGGCAGTGCTCACCTACATTCCCATCTATAAGGCGATGGAGCGGGCGGCAGGCAATGCTGTGGTGACCGTGCAGTCCACCAAGAGCAAGGTGACCGGGGCCATCAGCCTAACGCCGATGACGCGCGATGCCAGCGGCAATCTGGTGCCCGCCGGGGAAGCCCGCAACCCGGACAAGGGCATGCTGGTGCTGCTGATCCTGATCCAGGTGATCTACGTGTGCATGGTGTACGGGCCGATCGCGGCGTACCTCGTAGAGGCATTCCCGGCCAGGATTCGCTACACGTCATTGTCGCTGCCGTATCACATCGGCAATGGAGTGTTCGGAGGGCTGGTGCCGCTAGTCGGGCTTTCTTGGATCGCCACGACGGGCAACATCTATGCCGGGGTGTACTACCCAATGATCATCGCCGGCATCAGCTTCGTAGTAGGCACGTTCCTGCTGCGGGAGACGCACGGCACTCGCATCTGGGCGGAGGTCGCCACTACTCCCGAGGCGGCAAAGGCCTAGGCGCTCGTTTTTTGAAATTCAGGCCGGCGCAGCTTGCAGAAGCTGCCCGGCCTTTCTCTTGTGCTCGCATTCAAAGGGGCACCAAGCATTGCTTAGCAGAAAGGGAAGGCTTAAGCTCTCTGTGCGGCGGTCCCCAGCCCCGGGAGGAGTGCTTATGGGTGTATCGAAGACCGTTGCTCCTGAAACTATCTCCAGCCTCTTGACGATCACGGAGGAGTATCCGTCGCCTCCCATCGTCGCCGACAGCGTACAGTTGAAAGATTGGAAGGGGGAGATTCAACGCGCCCGCGAAAATCCAGAAAAATTCTGGGGCGATTTCGCTAAGACCTTTGTTTGGAGCAGACCTTGGAACAAGGTCTGCGATTTCGACGGAATTCACCATAAGTGGTTCTTAGGCGGCCGTACCAATATCACTGTGAATGCCCTTGACCGCTGGGCGAACAATCCTTTGACATGCAACCGCGTTGCCTACATATGGCTGGCGGAAGATGGAAGTGAGCGGATCGTCACCTACAGCCAGCTCTATCGCATGGTGTGCCGGCTTGCGAATGGTCTGAAGTCGCTGGGCGTGAAAAAGGGCGACCGCGTGATCATTTATATGCCGCTGACCATCGAGGGCGTGGTCTCGATGCTGGCATGCGCCCGGATTGGGGCGATTCACTCCGTCGTTTATGCCGGCTTGGGTCATGGCGCGCTTCGCGAGCGGATCACGGACGCCGAAGCACGCGTCATCATCCTCGGCGATGTGGGTTTTCGTCGCGGCAAAACGGTGGCTCTGAAACCGATTGTGGACGAAGCGATCGATGGACTGGAGTCAGTCCAGCACGTGGTGGTCTTCTCTCGCGCCGGGACCGAACTCTCGCGACGCGAAAAGGACTTTAACGACCTGCTGAAGTTTCCTGCCGAATGTCCAGCGGAAGACATGGATTCCGAGGACCCGCTGTTCATGCTCTACACCTCAGGAAGCACAGGCAAACCCAAAGGCGTGGTGCACGTGCACGGCGGGTACATGGTGGGAGTCACTTATCACTTGAAGAATTATTACGATGTCGGTGACGGCGATGTATTTTGGTGTACATCTGACATCGGATGGGTAGTGGGGCATTCCTACATCGTTTACTCCAACCTGTGCGCGGGAGCAACTAGCCTCTTTCGCGAAGGCGCCATTGATTATCCGAATCCTGGCATTGCCTGGGAGATTGTGGAGCGATACCGGATAACCAAGATGTTCACCGCGCCTACCGCCATTCGCATGTTCATGCGTCATGGCGAAAAATATCCACGGGCGCACGACATCGGCAGCTTGCGCGTGATCGCCTGTGCCGGCGAACCGCTGAACCCCGAAGCCTGGCGCTGGGCACAAACTTATCTCGCAGGCGACGGCAAATGGGGATATGTAATCGACAACTGGTGGCAAACCGAACTGGGAGGGCCCGCGCTAGGGACCCTGCCAGCGATGCCGATGCGTCCAGGAAAGGCGGGAATTTCGCTGCCGGGAGCAGAGTTGGATGTAGTGGACGAGCAAGGCAATCCTACGCCGGCGGGTGTTGGGGGACTGCTGGTTATGCGGCGTCTGTTTCCCCACATGATGCGGACTGTCTGGGGCGATCCGGAGCGATATGAACGCGACTGGAAACGGATCCCCGGCTGCTACATAACCGGCGATGTTGGCATCAAAGACGCCGACGGATACATCTCGGTTGTGGGGCGGGCGGATGATGTCCTCAATGTCGCCGGCCACCGCATCGGCACGGCCGAGGTGGAGAGCGCGTTGGTATCGCACCCAGCGGTTGCGGAGGCGGCGGCGATTGGCATTCCCGATCCGACCAAGGGTGAAGCCATTAAGGTGTTCGTGCAAACTCGGGCTGGGCATCAGCCGTCGGATGCGCTTGCGGCCAGCCTGATCGAGCATGTGCGTCGGGAGTTGGGGCCGATCGCCACGCCCGCGGCGCTGGAGTTTGTGGCCGGTTTGCCGAAGACGCGTTCGGGAAAAATCCTGAGACGCTATCTGAAAGCCAAGGAGACAGGGGCTGAGGTCGGCGACCTCTCCACCTTGGAACAGTAGCGCAACGTTTCATCATTAGTGGAGGAGAACGCCATGGCACAGAAGGTGGAAACACCAGAATTGGGCCAGCATATTGATTCGGTTTTGCAAGAAGCGCGCACTTTTCCCCCTCCCGCAGAATTCAGTAAGCACGCCCACATCAAGAGCCGGGCAGAGTATGACCGCATACGCCAGCACGCGGAGGCCGATCCCGAAGCCTTCTGGGCCGGCATCGCCAACGAGCTGCACTGGTTCAGACCATGGGACAAGGTTCTGGAATGGAACAATCCCTGGGCAAAGTGGTTTGTCGGGGGCCAGTTCAACCTTTGCTATAACTGTCTTGACTGCCATGTGCAGACGTGGCGCAAGAACAAAGCAGCCATCATTTGGGAAGGGGAGCCCGGGGAAGTCCGCACGCTCACTTATCAGCAGTTGTTGACCGAGGTCCAGAAATTCGCCAACGTGCTCAAGGGTCTTGGCATCAAGCAGGGCGATCGTGTCGCCATTTACATGGGCATGACGCCCGAGTTGCCAATCGCCATGCTGGCCTGCGCCCGTATCGGCGCGCCCCATTCGGTCGTGTTCGGCGGCTTCTCCGCCAATGCGCTGGTGGACCGGATCACCGACCAGCAAGCTGTCGCGGTCATTACACAGGATGGCGCCTGGCGCCGCGGCACTGAGGTCAAGCTGAAGGATGCGGTTGACGAAGCTCTGCCGCACTGTCCGACCGTGCAGCACGTCGTTGTCTACAAGCGCACCGGGCGCGAGGTTGCGATGAGGCCGGGACGCGACCACTGGTGGCACGAGCTTATGGCCAACGCGTCGGCGGATTGTCCAGCGGTGCCGCTCGATTCCGAGCATCCGCTCTATATTCTCTACACCTCAGGAACCACCGGAAAGCCGAAGGGAATCGTGCATACCACTGCCGGTTACGCCGTGGGCACCTACATCACGACCAAGTGGATCTTCGACCTGCGCGAAGAGGACACATACTGGTGTACGGCGGATATCGGTTGGGTGACGGGGCACAGCTACATTGTTTATGGTCCGCTGCAAAATGGCGCAACCAGCTTCATGTACGAAGGCGCCCCCAATCACCCGCAACTCGACCGCTTCTGGGACATCATCGAGCGCCACCGCATCAACATCATGTACACCGCGCCTACAGCCATTCGCACGTTCATCAAATGGGGCGAGCAGTGGCCCAACCGCCACGACCTGAGCAGCCTCCGTGTGCTGGGCACAGTGGGTGAGCCGATCAATCCCGAAGCCTGGATGTGGTACCGCGAAGTGATCGGGAAAAACCGCTGTCCCATCGTGGATACCTGGTGGCAGACCGAGACTGGGATGATCATGATCACGCCGGTTCCGGGCGCGGTTGCCACCAAGCCGGGCTCCGCCACGCTGCCGTTCCCGGGTGTGGTGGCGGACGTCGTCAGCCGCGATGGTCAGCCTGTCCCCGAGGGTACGGGCGGCTACTTGGTGATCAAAAAGCCGTGGCCGGCGATGCTGCGCAATATCTGGGCCGACTCCGAT
>DASQXC010000355.1:0-5109 GCA_035639935.1 Terriglobales bacterium | reverse complement strand
TGATCCGGACCCGGACCACGGGAATAGCCGCGCCCGTAAGAATCATCAGGATGGTGATGGCGACGATAAGTTCGATCAGCGTGACGCCGCGGCACTGTATGCACTTAACGCGAGCCCATCTGCGGGAGTGTCGGGCAGAGTTTACGTCGTGAAGAACCTCCATAATTTTATTCTAGCAGCCCTTGTCCGAGTACCGATTACCCAGTACCGAGTAGAACATCGCCGGGATGACTTCGTTGCACGCGGTACTCGGTACTCGCCGATCGGTACTCGCATCAGTGGATGGTCACACTGGCCTGGCCTCCTGATGCCGGGATCATTTGGCCGCTGGAGTTGCGCGCTCCCGGCCGGGTGATTGCCACGGTGGCCTGCCCCGGCGCTTTGGCGAGGAAGGTCAGGGTCAGCACGGATCCCTGCCCCGAGGCGCCTCCCGAAGAAGGTGGCCGGGTTGCGGTCACCTGCAGCATGCCCGCAGAGGGATCGTCGCGATGCACCAAGGCCACCGGCTGACCATCTTGCGACAGGAAGGCACCGTTGGAGACGTTGACCAACTGCAGCAGCTTGGGATCGTAGCTGATCTGCAGAGGAACGGAGAAGACGTCTTGCCCTCCTGTGAGCATCACGTTCAGCGGGAAAGTAGCTCCCGCAGCCGGAGATGCCTGGGGCGGATCGAAAGTGAGGGAGATGGGGCTGGAGGGGCTGGCGGTCTGGGGCGTAGCCGGTGAAGTCGGTGCTTGGGACTGCGGCTGTGCTTGCGGCTGTACCGGCGGCACAGGAGCGGCTTCTGCCGGCGGAGGTTGCACCTGCGCGGCGGCTACCGGCGACGGCTCGGCCGTTCTGGGCTGGAACACGGTTCCCTGCGGAGCCCCGCCGCCGGGACTCTCGATCTTGCGGCGCAGTTCGATGGACGTCCCGGTACCCACGTCCAGCGCCTTTTCGTTGAGCGGAGTCAATTCCTGGCCGCGAACAATGTGGGGAATCAGCGCGAAAACGATTTCGCTCTCATGCTTCTCGGTGTGTTCATTGGAGAACAGGTAACGCAGCAATGGAATTTGTCCCAGACCGGGAATGCCACTCAGGCTCTTGATGTCCTGATCTTCCAGGATGCCGCCCATCAGGTTGACCTCACCCTCCTTCAGGCGGATCTCATGCTCGATCTTGCGCTGCCCGATCACCGGCTGGTCGATGCCGCCGATGCTCACGTGCGCAGTAACCGAGGAGACATCGACCGTCACTTTCAGCGAAACCTCGCGATTGGCGTGCACCTGCGGCGTGATGTCAACGTTCACGCCCACGTCGATGTACTGAAACTGGGTATTGACCAGCGGGTTGATGCCGACGCCGCCGATGCCAGGTTGGAACGAGCCGGTGGCCACCGGCACGCGATCGCCGATTTTAAGCGACGCCTTCTGATTGTCGGAGGCGCGAATGCGCGGGCTCTGGATGATTCTTGTCCCGGAGTTGTTAAAAACGAAATTCGCCGTTGCCGGCGGGATGGTCACCAGGAAATCGTTAGCCGTCAGGTTGTTAAACTTGTTGAGCGTGATCGTGTTGGGCGCGGTGCTAGCCGTGGGGGTAGTAGTCGTGCCGGTAGTCGTCGTGGTGGTGGTCGTGCCCTGCAGGGCTGTGCTGGCGCTGGCGGGTGGCGAAATGCCCAAGGTACGGATGAGGTCGCGCGTTACTTGCATGACTACCACGTCAATGACCACCTCGGGTTTGGCCTTGTCGATGTCGGTGATCAGCTTCTCCGCCAAGGCAACCTGATCTGGCGTGCCGCGAATGACGATGGCCTTCTGCGTGGGCAATTGCTGGATGCGGCTGACTTCGAGAATGCTGCGGATGGCGTTAACCATGTCCTGCAGCTCCGTGGGCTGCGAAATGTTCGAGAGATAAAACGTCTTGATGACGTTCTGCTCCAGTTCCTTGCGTTTGGCAATGGTGTCGCTGGCCACAAAGATGGTATTGGGCGTGACCGGACGCCAGAACGTTTTGGATTCCAGCGCCACCACCGTGAGTGCCTGGTCGAGGGTGACGCCGTTCAGCTCCACGGAGATGCGGCGCGAGGTGTAATCGGGATCGAACAGCACGTTCAATCCCGCCAGCTTGCCGATGGTCTGGTAGATCACCTTGCTGTCCTCGGTCAGCTTGAGGGTGATCGGGACATTGGAGATCGGAGCCAACTCAACCGGTTCCTGCGCCTGCTCCAGCCGCTTGCGTATAGGAGACACGGCCTCGGGCTTGGCGCCTGCGCCGCCTTTGGCAGCATCGATCATGGCCCTG
The DNA here is from genome assembly GCA_035639935.1 of Terriglobales bacterium. Classification (GTDB taxonomy): domain Bacteria; phylum Acidobacteriota; class Terriglobia; order Terriglobales; family Acidobacteriaceae; genus JAHFUA01. The sequence continues at coordinate 2,829 of DASQXC010000355.1, read as the reverse complement.
GTCTTACGGATCTCCTGCTGCGCGATGAAGCTGGCAGGGTCGATCATGTACGCCTTCTCGAACAGGACAAGCGCATCCTCCAATTTGCCCTCGTCACGGAGCTTCTGCCCCCGACGGACGTAAGAGGCAGCCGCGAGGAAGCGCATGCGGGTGAGCGCGGCTTTGTAGCGGATGTCGGAGGGCTTCAGGTCAAAGGCCTTGCTGTAAAAGTCGTAAGCGGCCTCATAGTTTTCGCGGGCCTCAGCGGCTCGTCCGGCGTTGTAGAGCTTCTTGGCCTGGTCGGCAAGTGCGGCGGCGGGGAGTAGAAAAAAGAGCGCAAGAATCAGAGCTGCAGCCCGTTTGCAACGGCTCATTGGACTCCTTGGTCGGGTGACTTCCTGCTCCGATACACGAATGCGGAAGTCCATCCTCTGGGTAAAACCCGCTTCTCTGACTGGCGTTGCGGCTGATTATAGCACCAGTGTAGCAGCCGTTTTCGGGCGCTATCGCTTACTGTGGTAACATGTTAGGTTTCACCATTCGGTCTCGCGCGGTCTTTAGGTTTTGCGGGCGAATGATGTCATGGCACGCCAGCCCACGCATCAAGTCCGGCAAAATCCGGAAAAGCAGCCGCGACGCGAGCCCACCCCTGCGGGTGAGCGCGACGCCGCTGTCAACCGGGCCGCCGCTCACAATTACCACCTGCTGGAGCGATTCGAAGCCGGAATCGTCCTGCATGGCAGTGAGGTTAAGTCAATTCGCAACGGACGAGCCAACCTGAAGGACGCATACGGACTGGCAAAGGACGGAGAACTTTGGTTACTCAATGCTCATATCGGGCCGTACGAGAACGCCGGATACGCGCAACACGAGCCCACACGCACCCGAAAACTGCTGGTCCACAAAGAGGAATTCCGGAAACTCATAGGTAAAACCCAACAGCGCGGGTTGACCCTGATCCCTACCCGCCTGTATTTCAAAAACGGCAGAGTCAAGGTCGAACTGGCGCTGGCTCGCGGAAAACAGCTCTGGGACAAACGCGAGACTGCACGTCGCCGCACCGCCGAGCGCGAGGCCCGCGAAGCTATCGCGCGCAGTCGGAAGGCAGGAAACATTTGAGTTCATTCGCCGCGGATTCACGCGGATAGACGCGGATTAGAAATGAATTCTATCCGCGTGCATCCGCGTCTATCCGCGCCGGAAACTCGAAAGTTATCATCTTGAGGTCGCTCGATGAAGACAACGCTCTCCTACTCCGATCCTGCGGAACTCGAGACTGAGTGTTTGGCCGTCGTGGTGGTGGACCAGGGCGAGAAAGACAAACCCGCGCCTGCGATTCTCAGTGGCAATCCAGCGGTTCAGAGTGCAGCGGCCGAGTTGCTCGCCAGCGGCGAGGTTTCGGGAAAAATATTCGAGACCGTTATGCTCCACCGTCCGCAGTGCCTCAAAGCGCGGCGGCTGCTGCTGGTCGGCGGCGGCAAGGCCAGAAATTTCTCCTCGTTCGAGCTACGCAAGATGGCGGGGACCGCTGTCCGCTTCATCAAGCCCAAGCAAATACGCTCGCTGGCCTTAGTGCTGCCGACGTTGGGATCGGGAAATTCGGATGCCGTGAAGGCGGCGATCGAAGGTGCATACGTCGGCAACTTCGATTCCGACACTTACAAGAGCGACCGCAAGGACCAGCGGATCGAGGAACTCACGCTGCTGGTAGCTGCCGGTACTGATCGTGGCGCACTCGAGAAGGCGCTGACAGAAGCGCGGATCCTGGGTGAATCCCAGAACTTCACCCGCCAGCTGGTCAACGAGCCTTCTAATCGCATGACCCCGACGATGCTCGCCGAGCGTGCCCGCAAGATGGTGGCGGAGGTCAACTCGCCGTATCTCACCATCGAGGTGTTCGGCCCGGAGAAGATCCGCGAACTGAAAATGGGCGCCTTCTGGAGCGTGGCCCAGGGCTCCGACGAGCCCGCGCAACTGATCGTGTTGCGATATTCTCCGCCGGGAGCGCCGGAAAAACCAGTGCTCGGCTTGGTCGGCAAAGGCATCACCTTCGATTCCGGCGGCATTTCCATCAAGCCGGCCGACGGCATGGAGAAAATGAAGTACGACATGGCCGGCGGCGCGGCCATGCTGGGCGCCATGCGCGCGACCGCACTGCTGGGGACGAAGATTAAAGTCATCGGCATCGTCTGCGCCACCGAGAACATGCCGTCCGGCAAGGCACAGAAGCCTGGAGACGTGCAGATCGCCATGACCGGCAAGTCGATCGAGGTGATCAATACCGACGCCGAAGGCCGGCTGGTACTGGCCGACGGTCTGGCCTACGCGCGCCAACTCGGCGCTACTCACCTGATTGACGCCGCCACCCTGACCGGCGCGGTCGTGGTCGCGCTCGGCGGCATCAACGCCGGGGTCTTCGCCAATGATGACGAGATGCATGCGCGCTTTGAGCAGGCCGAGCGGCGCGCCGGGGAGAAGATGTGGCGCATGCCGCTCGACGAGGAATATCGCGAGCTGATCCGCTCCGGCATCGCCGATATAAAGAATACCGGCGGGCGCCACGGCGGCGCCGTAACTGCTGCCATGTTCCTGAAGGAGTTCGTCGAGGATACGCCGTGGATCCACCTCGACATCGCGGGCACCGCTTGGATGGAAGAAAACAAGAGCTGGATCGCGCAGGGACCGAGCGGCATCGCGGTGCGCTCGATTGCAGAGTTCGTACAAGACCTGGCGCAAAACGGAATTGGCGGCAGCCAAGTGGGCCGGAACCGCCAGGGTGTGGGGCTGTAACTTTTCTTACCGCAGATTCACGCTGAAAAATGCAGATCTACAGGCGGTCTCATGAATCGG
>DASQXC010000354.1:0-9090 GCA_035639935.1 Terriglobales bacterium | reverse complement strand
TCGATCAGGATGCTCTCAGCGCGCAGTCCCAGGCAGAGATCGTCGGCAAGCCCTGTGATGCGGCTGTATTTGATGCCCGCCTCGGGCTTGAATTCGTAGGTAGTAACGACGGGGCCGGGATTGATTTGCGTCACTTGGCCGTGGGCATCGAACTCGGCGCACTTCTCGACCAGCACTTGCGCCAGGCGTTTGAGTTCGTCTTCGTTGATGCCTTGTTGCTCGTCCGGCCGCTGCAGCAGTGCGCTCGATGGCAGCTTATATGTGCCGCGGACCTTGGGCATGGTGGTCTTTGGCTGCGTCGCGCTGTCGGCGCGCGTGCCGACTGCAGGCTCGGCCGCGCTCAGCTCAGGGGTTGGCGCTGCGTCTTCCGCGAGCGCATTCTCTTCTGCCATGCGCTCAATGCCCGTTTTGGAACGAGGTCCTGCCGGAACAAGCCTGGGTGCTGGCGGTGGGGCCGGTTGCGTTCCTTGCTCGCGTATTACGGGTCGCTGCGCGCGCCGCTTCTCCAGCTCTTTCAGCGAGCGGGCTTTGGCGCGAGCCATCCGCCAGTCCTTTATGCGTTCCAGGGCGGCAACCACGAACGTCAGCCGCGTGGGCGCCCAGGTTTGCAGGGTGGCGAAGGAGAACGTGGTCGAGAGATAAAGGCCAATCGCCAGCACGGCTGCGCAAATAATGTAGGCACCCACCAGGTTGAACCAGTGAATCAGCGCGTCGCCGACGATTCTTCCTAGGAGCCCCTCGATGGGGACGGCATGCCGCCAGCGCAGATGTCCCGGCAGCAGGCCCAGCATGCCTGGGGCGAACACCAGCAGCATCAGGGCGCCGGTCAGCTTGGCCCCAGGCGAGCCGACCGTGCGCGAGCGGAACCAGCGCGCTCCCAGAAATACCAGCATCACTGGTATGAGGAAGGCGGCAATTCCAGCCGCTTGCAGCATGAGGTCGCTGCCATAAGCACCTAGAATGCCCACCCAGTTGCGTGCTGCCCGCGATCCCGGAAGAGGCCCGGCGGTGTTCAGCGAAGGATCAGCCGGGGAGTACGAAACCAAGGCGAGGAAAAGGAGGACGGCGGAGACGAACAGCAGGAACCCGATCAGTTCGTTCAGGCGTCGGTTACTGGTGGGCGTGCAAGCGCGCGAGAATGGGTTCATCGTGGCGTCTTCGCATCTCCAAGCACGCCCACACCGCCACGGCCAGATGCCGGTTACTGCGTGTCCTTAGGGACACCCGGGGCATGCCTATTGGAAATGCGCGAATCGCGCCAGAGCAGGAGGATTATGACAAAATCTACCCTCCCCACCAACTGGATTTTGCCGGATGACCCTCGCTGAACAAGTCCCTCAGCGCGCTCCCGACACTGCCCAGGCCAGCACTGCCAAGCCTACTATGATCCGGTAGACCGCAAAGGGCGCGAATCCGCGATGCCGAACCCAACGCATGAACCAGGCGACCACCGCGTAGGCGACGATAAAGGAAACCACAAAGCCAATGGCCAGGATGAGCCAGCCGTGCAGGTCGGCCGGGGCCACGCCGATCCCAGTGCCGCCTCCCCTGTGATGGATGGACTTGAACAGGTCGTAGCCCGTGGCCGCGATCATCGTCGGCATTGAGAGAAAAAAGGAGAACTCCAGTGCTGCCGGGCGAGACATGCCCACAAGTTGTCCGCCGGCAATGGTGGACATTGAGCGCGAGGTTCCAGGGAACAGGGCAGACGTGATCTGGCAAGCGCCGATCCAGATGGCTTGGCGGAGGGTCATCTCCTCCATATCATTAGTCTTGTAGCCGCCTGGGACCGGGGCGGCAGCCGCGCCGACCGACCTCGCCACGATTGCCCGCGGCTTGCCGCAGATGGCATCTACCACCCACATCACGACGCCGCCGATCAGCAACGCCGTACCGATCACGTAAACGCTCTCCAAGTTCTTGCCGATTACTTTAGCCAAAAGCAGTGCCGGGACTGCGGTGACGCCGAATGCGATAGCGGTCAGGCTCAAGGGGTGATTCAGGACGTTGCGGTCGCCGCGACGTCCGTTCGGGAAAGTGGCGAGGAACTCGGCGATGCGCACCCGAAAATAGATGGGCAGGCAGAGGATCGCCCCCAACTGGATCACGATCGTGTACATCTTCCAGTAACCGTTCGAAAGGTCCAGGCCTAGCAGCGCCTCCGAAAGCCGCAGGTGCGCCGTCGAGCTGACCGGCAGGAATTCGGTGAGACCTTCAACGATCCCCAGAAGCACCGAAAGCAGGTACTCGTTCAATCTACAACTCCAACACTAGTATGTCCCGTGGGTTGATTATTGCACGACCGTAGCTTTGAAGGGACGACGTTTCGGCCGCGCCGCACTGCTGGTTCAGCTGTCACCAACGCTTCTTTTCCACACAGTTCGCAGTTGCTCCTCTCCGGGGACTCTCTGATAATGGCTGCTGCAGGCGATCCCCACAATTCTGTGTCTGTAAGCTTCAACGAGCGGCAGCTCCAGGCGATCCAACATGTCTACGGTCCCATGCTGGTGGTGGCCGGCGCAGGAACGGGCAAGACCAGCGTGCTAGTGGAGCGCATGGCGCGGCTGGTGCACGACGGACATGCACGGCCGGATGAGATTCTCGCCCTCACCTTTGCTGATAATGCTGCAGCCGAGATGAGCGCGCGCGTGCGCAAGGCACTTGCTGGTGCGGATTGCGCCGGATTGCGCGCCATGACCTTTCATGCCTATTGCTACGGGCTGCTGGAGCGCGCTGGGAATGGCTTTCGCCTGCTTACCAAGGAAGACCTTTGGGTCTATTTGCGGCAGCGGATTTCCGACTTGGGACTGAATTGGTATATCCGTGCGGCGAGTCCGGGGCAGTTTCTGGACGCGCTGCTCGAATTCTTCGACCGCTGCCACGACGAAGTGATAGGCCCAGCCGACTACCGGAAATATGTAGCCAGCCTGAGCAAAGTGAATGCTCCCCTTCCACGTGTAGTCAGCTCCAAGCAAGCCGCGGGCATGACGCGCGACGAGGTGCTGGCGCGCTGCAATGAGATCGTTGGCGTGTTCGAGAAGGTCGAGGCGATGCTTGCCGGTGAGAACCTCGGTGCCTTTGCCCATATGATCACGCGGGCGCTGGGACTGCTGCGCAGTGATCAGCACTTGCGGGCCGCCGAACAAGACCGCACGCGTTTCCTGCTGCTCGACGAATTCCAGGATGTCAACCTGGGGCAGATCGAGCTGGCACAGCTTCTGGCCGGGTCCGAGCAGAACGTCTTCGCAGTTGGCGACCCCGACCAGGCGATCTACCGCTTCCGCGGCGCGTCGGCGGCCGCATTCCAGGAATTTGCCCGGCGCTTCCCAAAAACCAAATCTGTCACACTGACTGAAAATCAGCGTTCGCACACGCCGATCCTGAAGTGCGGGTATGCCGTGATCAGCGGCAACCCGGCGCTGCCGCCGCTGGCGAAAGGCAGTCGCCAAGACAGGGATATGTTTCGACGTGAACCCCTGCAGTCCGCCCGCGATTTGCGTGGCACCCTGCAGGGAGAGCTACTTCCCAAGTTTCCAGTTGAAGTCGTGATCGCGGAGAGTGACGAGCAGGAGGCGTTTGAGGTCGCGCGGCGCATCGAAGAATTACTCCACACGCCGGGGAAGAACCGGGAAGGCAAGATGCGTCGACACCCGAGGATTGCCGTGCTCTACCGCATGCATTTCCACCGCGACGCACTGGTACTAGAGCTCGTGGCGCGCCAGATTCGCTTTGCGGTGGTCGGCCTCAACGCGCTGGAGACGCCGGAGGTGCGCGACCTGCTGGCCTGCCTGCGGGTAGTCGGTTGCATGGCGGATAGCGGCAGCTTGTTCCGCGTGGCCGCGCTACCGATTTTCCATGTGGATGCTGAGGCCGTGCGGCAGGCGCTGGCATATGCGGGGAAGGAGGCTGATTTCGTCAGCATTCTCGAGTCAGTGCCGGGCGGCCGCGAGGTAGTAGTTGCGGTCGAGGAGGCTTGGGCGACGGCGCGCATGAAGGGCATGAACACCGCTGCGGTGCTGATGTGCGTGCTCGAGCGCTTTGGGTTTGACCGCACCGCTCCGCCTGTGCTTGCGTTTGCCCAGTTCGTGGCTGAGTGGCGAAAAAAGGCAGTGGCGGGCAATGGCGAGCTGTCCGAATTCCTCAGCTATATGGATTACTATCCGGAGGCCGGCGGCATCATCGCGGTTCCGACCAATGGTGAGGGCTCTGACGCCAACGTGGTGCAGCTCATGACTGCTCACGCCGCCAAAGGACTGGAGTTCGAGCACGTCTTCGTGCTGCGGCTGAACCAGAATTCCTTCCCCACTGCGTTTAAAGAAAAACTGTTCGAGTTTCCCCAGCAGCTCCGGCGCGGACTTGTGGCCGAAGGCGACGACAAGGAGATTCACAAACAGGAAGAGCGGCGGCTCTTCTATGTTGCCATGACGCGCGCCCGCGAGACGCTGACGTTGTGCCCCCGTCCCAACCGCAGCCGCAGGGACCCTCGCCCCAACGGGTTTGTGCGCGACCTGATCACCGATTGCGCCGCGCAGCCCTACTGGCGCGAGAGCAATGTCGCGCCCATCACCATCGATGTGGCGGCAGGCGCCCTGCCAGCCGGCCCGGGCGTGGGGGCGTGGCTGATCAGTCCGCCGTCCACGCCGTACGTTTTCAATGGACCGTTGAGCGCCACTTTGATCGAGAGCTATGAGACGTGTCCATTGCAGTTCAAAATCGAGCGCCTGTGGAAAGTCCCGGGCGAGGTTGCCGCGCAGGTGCACTACGGCAGTGCCATGCACGCTCTGCTACGCGATTATTACGAGTCGCTGCGCGCCGGCCGTCCCAAGAGTGCGGAAGAGATGGTGGCCTTACTTCGGGATAGCCTTGCAGCCACAGCCTTTGTAGACCCGGTGCAGCGGGAGCTGTACGAGAAGGAAGGGACGAAGCAATTGCGCGAGTTCGTGCGCGTGCAGCAGGCCGCGCCGCACGCCGAGGTTATCGGGACCGAACGCGTGTTCGAGATCACGTTAGACGGTGTGCGCGTCAAGGGACGACTGGATCGCATTGACCGCATCGCCGGCAATCGGGTTTCGATCATCGACTACAAGACTGGCAAGCCGCGTACCCAGCAGCACGCAGACAAGAGCCTCCAGCTTTCCATTTACGCCCTGGCGGCACGCGAAAAATGGCACTATCAAGCTGAGCGGCTCGTCTTCTACAACCTCGCTGACAATACCGAGGTCTCGAGCAAACGCGACCAGCGGCAACTGGAGGAAGCTTGCGGCCGGATCGGAGAGGTCGCCGCCGCTATCGCCGCCGGCAACTTCGACCCCAAGCCCGGTTTCCACTGCGGATGGTGCCCCTACCGCAGCCTCTGCCCCGCGACCGAGGAAAGGCTTTATCAGATCGCAACCCAGCCAGCGGGAGTCAACTGATGGCAGCAATAGCACTGGGATTGGTGGCGGTGCTGCTCGCGCTGCTCGCCGTCGTACTGGTGTTCCGCCGGCCGGCGCCGCTGGACCCGCAGGCGATGGCGGCGCTCCGCAACGACTTCAATGTTCTGCGCGAGAGCACTGACCGCTCCGTCTCCCACGTGGTGGACGTGTTCAGCAAGCAACTCGAAGGAATGGGCGACAACGTACAAAGGGCCTTGGGCGCGGTGAACAGCAACGTTGCCGAGCGCCTGGAGGCGATGAACCGCCAATTAGCCGAACGGTTGAACGACAACGTGAAGGCGATGAGCGGGACATCCAAGGAAGTGAATGACCGCATGGCGCACGTCCAGAACCTCTTCTCGGAATTGCAGAAGCAGGTGGGCGGGATGAGCGAGCAGGCACGGCATCTGGCGGAGCTGTCGAAGTCGATCGCCGACCTGCAGCACGTCCTCACGGCGCCAAAACTGCGCGGCGGTTTCGGCGAGGAGCAGCTCGAAACTCTGCTGGCCATGGTGTTCGCGCGCGAGCAGTACCGGATCCAATATGCGTTCTCTTCTGGCGACCGGGCGGACGCGCTGCTGCTGTTCCCTCAAGGGATGGTGGCCATCGATTCCAAGTTCTCGCTGGAGAATTTCCGGCGCATGGCCGAAGCCGAGACCGATGCGGACAAAAAAGCGGCCCGCCGCGAGTTCCTGAAGGATCTGCGGAGGCGAGTGGATGAGATTGCGAGCAAGTACATCCGGCCTGACGAAGGCACACTGCCGTTCGCGCTGATGTACATCCCGGCGGAGAATGTCTACTACGAAGCCATCATCCGCGATGAGGATGAGAACGGGCTCTACGAATACTGCGTCCAGAAGCGCGTGATGCCAGTTTCACCCAACTCACTTTATGCCTATCTGCAGACCATCGTGGTAGGACTCAAGAGCCTGCACGTGAGCCAGCAGGCGGAATCCATTCTGCGGCAGATGGAATCACTACGGTTCGAGCTGGAGAAGTTCACGGACGTGTATGACAAACTGGGCACCCACCTGAAGAACGCGGGCAAGAGCTACGAGGACAGCACGCGCGCGTTAAGCAAGCTGGAGAACCGAGTGCAGAACCTTGCTGGGGCGGGGATCAGCCAGCCGGAACTGCCGCTGGATGGGGAAAAGCGGCTGGCTGCGGCGGAGGGGTAGAAGGGATCACAAAAAAATCGGGGACGCTCAAAGCGTCCCCCGTTTTTCTACTTCCGGGCTCGGCGATCAATGCTTCTTCTTGCCGCCCTTTTTCTTGTTGCCACCCTTCTTTGTTGCCATGGTTCTATTCTCCCTTCCATTCTTCATGGATGCAACAAACGTGCCGTTGCAGTTGCTTGAATGTATAGAGTCAATGAAAAACGATGTCAAGAGAAAAATCGGACGCACCGGCACTTTCGAGCCATGACCGCGAGCGAGACGTTGCTCTCGATCAGCCACCGGCGAGAAAAAATTAAATCCACTGAACCTCGAGCAGCTTCTTTTCGTAGAGCGGGGGATGGAGTGGTGATGCCGGTTCTCTGCCGACGTACTCTGCTGCGAACCGCGCTCTTGGGCCTCGTCGGCGGCTGCGCGCCGGCGATTTGGGGGCAAACCGAGCGCGGCGGGTATCCGCGCCCGGGACTGCGGCGCGGCCCGACCGCCGACTCAGTTTCCGAACTGATGGATGAGATCACCCTGGCGCGCGCATGTACCGTGGAATGCGCCGAGGCGATGCCGGAGCAGCATTACGGATTCCGACCCGTCGCCGAAGAGCGGACCTTTGGGCAGCAGATGGTCCATATCGCAGAATCTGTACGCGGCCTCTTCGAAGTTTTCGTGCAGGACAAGGCCGAGCCTTCCTTCGTGTTCAGTGAAGCCGGCAAGGAAGTGGTAAAGTCCAGAGCGGACGTCGTGGCGCTGCTGCGCGAGTCTTTCACCTACGTGCAACGGGGAGCTGCCGACCTAACGGATGTCGATCTGGAGATGCGGGTGCAGTTCCTGGAAAACCGGCCGTTCTCGAAGGGCCGGGTGGTTCGTTTTCTCCTCGACCACGCCACCTACCACCGCGGAGAGAGCGCGGTGTACATGCGCCTGAACGGCATTCGTCCGCCGCGTTATCGGGCGTGACAGTATGCAGTACCGAGTTGCGAGTACCGAGTACCGAGTCGCGAGTACCCAGTACCGAGTTCCGAGTGTTACGAGCTATGACTTTGACCTGCTGGTGGGTACTGGCTACTCTCGCAACTCGGTACTCGCGCTCCATAGAGTAGAACAGCCCATTGCAGCCTAGCCGGTCATCGGTATACTCGGGCCGCAACCGTATGCTGTTCAAGACGCTCAGCGCGGCGGTTTACGGCATTGACGCCAGCATCATCGAAGTTGAGGTTGATGTCTCCGGCGTCCGGCTGAACGACGGCGACCACTTTATGACCGTCGGGCTGCCCGATGCTGCGGTGCGCGAAAGCCGTGAGCGCATTCGCGCCGCACTGAAGAATTGTGGCTACGACATCCCGCCCACGCACATCACCGTCAACCTGGCTCCCGCCGACATTAAGAAAGAGGGCTCAGGCTTCGACCTGCCGATGGCCATGGGCATTCTAGGGGCGTACGGCGCGCTCACTCGCAAGGAGGTGGTGGACTATCTGCTGGTCGGCGAGTTGTCCCTCGATGGAGGGGTGCGGGGCATCCGCGGCGCGCTGCCCATTGCGGTCGAGGCGCGCGCGAAGAAGATCCGGAACGTCATCGTGCCCGAGGCCAACGCTCGGGAAGCGGCCGTAGTCAGCGGGGTGAACGTCTTCCCGGTACGCTCGCTGCTGGACGTAGTCAACCTGCTGAACGCGGCTGATGGAAGTGGCGCTGTGCCGCTACGTGTCCAGGCCGATGCCCTGCTGAATGAGGCGCGGCATTTTACCGTGGACTTCAAAGATGTGCGCGGGCAGCAGACCGCGAAACGCGCCTTGGAGGCGGCCTGCGCCGGTGGGCACAATATCCTGATGATCGGCCCTCCCGGTTCGGGTAAGACGATGCTCGCCAAGCGCATTCCCACCATCCTGCCGCCGCTTACCTTCGAGGAGGCGCTGGAGACCACGAAGATCCACAGTGTGGCCGGGGTACTGGACTCCGGCGCCGGCCTGGTGGGGACACGTCCCTATCGCGCGCCCCACCACACCATTTCCGATGCCGGGCTGATTGGTGGAGGGGCGGTGCCGCGTCCGGGCGAAGTATCGCTCGCCCACAATGGCGTGCTCTTCCTTGATGAACTGCCGGAGTTTCCGCGCAACGTGCTCGAAGTCCTGCGCCAGCCGCTCGAAGATGGAACGGTCTCGATCGCGAGGGCCGCGATGTCGCTGACCTTCCCGGCGCGCTCCATGCTGGCGGCCGCCATGAATCCGTGCCCCTGCGGGTATCACAACGATGCCTCGCGCGACTGCCATTGCTCCCAGCCCATGATTCAGCGCTACATCTCCAAAATCTCTGGGCCGCTGCTCGACCGCATCGACATCCACATTGATGTCCCGGCAGTGCGCTACAAAGAACTGCGCGCCGGAGCCTCGCCAGAGGGCTCAGATCACATCCGAGAGCGGATCGTTCGGGCCCGGGAAACACAACTGCGACGCTTCAAATCCGGCGGTGAGCCCATTTACTGCAATGCACAGATGGCACCCCGCCAGATCCGT
>DASQXC010000353.1:0-7585 GCA_035639935.1 Terriglobales bacterium | reverse complement strand
GCTTTGCCCAGTCCACCAGTTTGTACGCATCGGAACACATGCTTACATCGGCGGCGGCACCACTGTCACCCAGGACGTTCTGCCCTTCTCGCTCACTTCCGCCGAGCGCGGCACGCATGCCTTTGGGCTGAATAAAGTCGGCCTCGAACGGCGTGGATTCAGCCGCGAGCGCATCCGCAAGCTCCACCATGCTTACAAAGTCCTGCTGGCTTCAAGGCTCAATACTTCCCAGGCGCTCGCCACATTGAGAGCCGGGCCCAACCTGGGCGACGATGTCGAGCTATTAGTTCGCTTTGTCGAGGCCTCACAGCGGGGCGTAATTAAGTAGTGGCCAGTGGCCAGTTGTTAGTGGCCAGTAAATTAAGAACCGGTCAGTGGTCAGTGGCAGTAAATCAAGTCGTAATCAGTGGTCAGTAGTTGGCGGCCAGAAAGGACGCACGCCATGAAAGTACAATCGTATCGAGAACTGGTTGCCTGCCAAAAGGGAATGGATTTTGCCGCCGAAGTGTACAGGGCCACGAAGAGGTTTCCAGACGACGAACGTTACGGAATCACGAGTCAGCTCAGGCGGGCGGCGGTATCGATTGCGAGCAACATTGCTGAGGTGCAGGGCCGACAACCCCACGGGTGAGTTTTGTCAGTTCCTCGGCCATGCACGCGGGTCGCTGCTTGAGGCCGAGACACAGATCCTGCTCTCAGAACGCTTGCAGTATGTTTCAGTGCCAGACGCCGAAAGTCTGCTTGCTGGCTCGGCTGAACTCGGCAAGATCCTGAACGGGTTGATTGCTTCAATGCAGGAGGCTCGCCGTTAACTGACACTGGCCACTACCATGAGACTTGCGTTAACTGACCACTGATCCACTAGTCACTGGCCACTACAATGAGACTTGGGTTGATCGCCGGCAACGGCAGATTCCCGCTGCTGGTGCTGGACGCGGTACGCGCGCGGGGAGACGAGGTCGTCGTGGCGGCGATCAAGGAGGAGACTTCTCCGGAAATCGAGCAGCACGGCGCCGCTGCAGTCTATTGGATGTCGTTAGGGGAGCTTGGCAAGCTCATTGAGACCTTCAAGCGCGAGGGCATTTCGCAGGCCATAATGGCTGGCCAGGTCAAGCACAAGCAGATCTTCTCGAGCATCCGGCCCGATTGGAAGATGGCCAAGCTGCTGCTGTCGCTGCGCAGCCGCAACACCGACGCGCTGATCGGTGCCATCGCCAAGCTGCTGGCTGAAGAAGGCATAACGCTGCTGGACTCAACCGCTTTTCTCGCGCCGCTGCTGGCGCAGCCTGGAGTGCTGACCAAACGGGCGCCGGACGAGCAGGAACTGCGGAACCTCGCCTACGGTCGCGCGGTCGCGCGGCATCTCGCCCAATACGACATCGGGCAGACCGTGGTGGCAGCGGAGGGCGCGTGCGTCGCGGTGGAAGCCATGGAAGGAACAGACGCCACCATTCAACGCGCTGGCCAGATCATGGCCGGCTTGCGCGACCCGTCCACCCTCAGTCGCAGGCTTACTGTGGTCAAAGTTGCGAAGCCCAACCAGGATATGCGATTCGATGTTCCGGTCGTCGGCGTGGCAACGATCGAAAACATGTGCCAAGCGGGCGCAACCTGCCTGGGATTAGATGCAGGCAAATGTCTGTTGCTGGACGGCGACGGAATTATCCGGGCAGCCGACGCAGCGCAGATCGCCATTACGGCTGATTGAAGTCGACGCCGTTTTTTTTTACGCCGAGACGCCGACTGCGCCGAGGCATCTCTTATCATTGTTCTCGGCGTACTCTGCGTCTCGGCGGTGGACGTTACAGGCTAAGCGACCGCCTTCTTCAGGTGCGATTCGCTTTCTTCGAAACGCTTGTTGACTTCCTTCCAGTTCACCACGTTCCACCAGGCCTTCAGATAATCGGGGCGACGGTTCTGATATTTCAGGTAATAGGCATGCTCCCACAGGTCATTGCCCATGATGGGGTAAAGACCCTGCATGAAGGGGCTGTCCTGGTTGGGCGTGGTGATGATCTGCAGTTTGCGATCGGTGCCGCGCACCAGCCACACCCAGCCGCTGCCGAAATGCTTGGTTCCGGCGGTGTTGAACTCTTCGACGAACTTATCGAAGCCGCCGAAGGTGTTGTTGACGGCTTCAGACACCGGGCCGCTGGCCGCGCCGCCGCCTTTGGGCTGCATGATCGTCCAGAACATCGTGTGATTAGCGTGACCCCCGGCATTGTTACGCAACACGGTGCGGACGTCCTCCGGCACTTGGTTGATGTTGCGCAGCAACTCTTCCACAGTGGGGAACTTCTTCTCCAGGTCAGGGTGTTTCTCCAGCGCGCCGTTGGCGTTGGTCACGTAAGCGGCGTGGTGCTTGTCATGGTGCAACTGCATGGTCTGAGTATCGATGGTCGGTTCCAGGGCCGAATAATCGTAGGGTAAGGGGGGCAGTTGGTAAGGCATGCGTCCTCTCCTTGTTGAACTGCGTCTGAATGATACGCCTTATTTAGGCCTCTGTGGGAGAGCGGGAGGTTTCAGAAACCCCGAATCGCCTTGCCTCGCGCCGATAACGGCATTGCCCCTCGACTCGCGCTCACGCGCTCGCTCGGGGTGACAGTTCGTGCTGCCTTGAAAATTCCTCATCAGGGCTTAGAATCAAATTTCTTTGTCTCCCGAAACGGAAATCAGAGTTGCTGTGGTTGGCGCCGGCGCGTTCGGCCGCAATCATGCGCGTGTATATCGGCAGCTCCGGGAGAAGGGTGAAGCTGTGGAACTGGCGGCGATTGTCGATACCAATCCAGCCCACGCTGCTGCCGTTAGGCGCGAGTTCGGCAATCCGCCCTGCTTGTCGCTGGACGAACTACCCGGGCGGGTGGAGGCCGCCTCAGTCGCAGTGCCCACGGTCGAACATCTGAAGGTCGCACGTACACTGATGGAGAGCGGCATCGACGTGCTCATCGAAAAACCGCTGGCCACCTCGCTGGCCGAAGCCGAAGAGATCATCCGTATCGCCGAGCGGACAGGACGCGTGGCCCAGGTCGGCCACCTTGAACGCTTTAATCCGGCAGTGCGGGCGACGGTCCCGCTGCTGACTCGACCGATGTTCTTCGAAGTTCACCGTCTGAGCGTGTTCACGCCGCGTTCTCTCGACATCGACGTGATTCTCGACTTGATGATCCATGACCTTGACATCGTGCTCTCGTTCATCGGTTCGCCGGTCAAGGAAATTCGCGCCGTCGGCTTGCCGATTCTCACAAGCAAAGTGGATATCGCTAACGTGCGCATGGAGTTCGAGTCCGGCTGCGTGGCCAACTTCACCGCCAGCCGCGTCTCCACCGAGCGCGTGCGCAAGCTGCGCTTTTTCCAGCCGCAGCAGTACATTTCCATTGACTATTCGAGGCAGGACGTAATGGTGTTCACCGTGGACCCGCATGCTGCGGCCGCGAAGGCCTCGCCCAATCCCGGTATTGGGATGCGGAAGCCGCCGGTTGCCCCTGCGGAACCGTTGCATGCCGAGCTGCGGTCTTTCCTCGATGCCGTGCGCCATCGCAAGCGGCCCGAAGTTCCCTTGGAGGACGGACGGCGTGCGCTGGCAGTGGCACTCGATGTGTTAACCGCAATCCACGAGCACAGCCACCGCGTGGGCCTCGATGCCGCTGGCAGGCAAAAAAGTTAGGGCAAGCAGCCTGGGTCGCTCTCCTGCATCCTGCTTCCTGCATCCTGCTTCCTAGTAATTATGGACGGCAAACTTTCAATCTCGATTGTGGCCAATTTCCTGCTGATTGGTGGCCTGGTGCTCTATGGGTTTCGCCTCTTTGCTGAGTACCACGCCCGCGGACGCTGGGCAAAAAACGTGACCGGACTGCTGGCGGGAATGGGAATGCTGGCCCTGGCCCTCGCGCTGGTGCTCACGCCGGAAAACGCCGTGGTTATCTGGCGCATCGCTCAGACGGGTGCGTCAAAGGTGCTGGTAGGGGCAAGCACCGCGCTATTGCTGGCCGCCATTGCCGCCTTTGGTGTGATCACTTACTCCAGACCTCTGCGGCTGCTCCACGAGCGCAAGATCGAGCGAGATTTGAAGGGCGAACTCCCGCGGATTTCCTAGGATAGCCGTTGCTAGTCAAGCGGCGGGGCACAACCCGCGCTGACTCTGATTCGTCCTACCAGCTTAGGCCGTGGCCATTTTTGCCCACGAGCCAAGCTGGTAGCGCCGGGAAATTAGTGTGGATCCGAATCACTCGCCAGAAGAGCCACGGCGCCGGACGAGCGATGCCCTGGGCCGTGTGCTCAAGTTTCCCCGCCCGCCCGCACCAGCATCCAGAACCACCCAGCCGGCGTCGTGGTGGTCCACGCTGTGGCGAATCGGCCCGGGTGTGGTTACCGGCTCCTCCAACCTCGACCCTTCGGCAGTCGTAACAGCTACTGTGGTCGGGGCAGCCTTCTCTTACTCCCTGCTATGGGTGGTGGTGCTGTGCATCCCGCTTCTGCTGAATCTGCTTTCGGTTACAGCACGGATAGGGGTGGAAACCGGCCAAGGAGTGCTGGACCTGCTGCGCTCGGCTTACGGGCGCAGAATGGCGCTTATTGCTGCCATCATGACCATCCTCGTGAACGCCGCGGTGGTGATTGCCGATCTGATGGCCGTTTCCGACGTTCTCTCCGTGCTGACCGGACAACCGCGCCTGCTTTTTGTGGCGGCGGCGGCCTTTTCTGTCTGGTACATACTGGTTTTTCAGGATTACCGGAAGATTACGCGCGTGTTGGTGCTGGTTTCCCTTCCTCTTTATCTCTACGTTGCAGCGGCCGTGGTCGCCGCGCCACCACTGCGGGTGCTGCTATGGAATACCTTTGTTCCGCACTTCCATAACCCGTCTCATCTCGCGGCGGGCATCGTGGCTGTTTTCGGGTCGTTCCTAACCCCGTACATCGTGCTTTGGCAGACCAGCTCGCGTACCGACCCGCAGCATGAGCCGGACAAGTCCGATTCCCGCGCGGCAACGCTGGTCACCTTCTTGCTGGCGTACTCGGTCATGGTAGCTGCGGCCTCCGTGCTGCACCTGCGGCAACCAGTAGATATGACAACCCGCCAGGCGGCGGAAGCCTTGCGGCCCGTTGTGGGGGACTGGGGAACCGCACTATTTTCGCTGGGGATCATCGGATCCGGGATGGTTGCGCTGCCTGTGCTGGTGGCTTCCATGTGTTATGACCTGGCACAAGCGATTGGTTGGAAATACGGTCTCAGCGAAAGTCCCTGGGAGGCCAAGGGGTTTTACGTGCTCATCTCGGCAACCATGATCGTGGCCAGCCTCGCCAATTACCTGCCCATCAATCCAGTGCGGGCGCTGTACTGGTCAATGATCCTGGCAGGGCTGCTCACAGTTCCAATCTTCTGGTTCATCCTAGTCGTCTCCAATGACCGCCGCATTATGCACACCACCAACACTGTGTGGGAGAACTTTTGGATCGGGGCGGCCGCCGGCGGCTCGGGCGCGGCAACCCTGGCGCTGATCTGGACTTCAATGGTGCACTGAGCGGAACGGCAAAAGGGATTAGCTCAGGCAATAAGAATCCTTAGGCGATTCCGGACATCTCATGTAATACGGTTGCATTGAAGCCGAAGTGGTTGAGCAAGCAGCTCCTCCAAAGAGTTCCTGCCCTGCAGTGCCGCTCCGAATCAATTCAGCGTAAATTCAACAAGGAAACAAATGAGCAACAACATGGAACAAGGAACAGTTAAATGGTTTAACGACGCGAAGGGGTATGGCTTCATCGCTCGCGAGAGCGGAGGCGACGTCTTCGTACACTTTTCAGCGATTCAGGCTGCTGGCTTCCGCAGCCTTCAAGAAGGCCAGCCGGTGCAGTTCACGGTAACGAAGGGACCGAAGGGTCTGCAGGCGGAGGACGTCCAGCCCCTCTAAGCTGGACTCTTGAGCATTGCAGGGGCGGCCAACCAGCCGCCCTCCTTTGCTGCCGGGTCTGTGTGGCAGACCCGTGAAAGTAACTGGGACTGGTGGATCGAATTTGAATCGCTTGCCAAGTTTCCCGCATCTGATAAAATAACCCGGTAAGAAAATTGGCTCCGGCCACGGGGCTTGTATTCGGGGACAGAGCTTCCCGAAGGGTTTAGCGTCAATCGCAAGACCTCCATACGATCTTTAATCAAGGGTTTTTGCCCTCAGTCGTAGCTCGCCTGCGAAACGAGCACGGCAACCGAGGGCAGTTTCCGCGTGCGGACTCGGCAGGCGTCGAAGGGCAGTGCTGGAACTCTTGATTCCATGCTCCGGCGGAACACGGGTTGACGAGTGCAAAAATTCGCGGTAATGTAGAAAGGTTTTGCAGCAGCCGTGTTCGCGCTGCGGGAGGGTGCTGCGAGCAAGTTTCGAGGACGTGGATCGCTGGTCCACTCCGACTGAGTCACCCCGCTCAGGCGTAAGGTGAAACGGTCTTTGACAACAGGTTGAACGTGCCAGTCGTGAGAAATTGAACGACCTCATCGTCCCGCTCTGCGGGATGGTGGGGCCCCGTTTGAATTGAGACGTTTGGGTCTCTGTTCGAGCGATCTCACAAGTACTCGCCGTCTGCTCTTGGGAGCGAACGGCATTCAGGTTTCAAACGAGAGTTTGATCCTGGCTCAGAATCAACGCTGGCGGCGTGCCTAACACATGCAAGTCGAACGAGAAAGCGGGGGCAACTCCGTGAGTAAAGTGGCGACCGGGTGAGTAACACGTGACTAACCTACCCTCCAGTGGGGAATAACCTCGGGAAACCGGGGCTAATACCGCATAACGTCCGCGGGTGCAACTCCTGCGGATCAAAGGAGCAATTCGCTGGAGGAGGGGGTCGCGGCTGATTAGCTAGTTGGTGAGGTAACGGCCCACCAAGGCGATGATCAGTAGCCGGCCTGAGAGGGCGCACGGCCACACTGGAACTGAAACACGGTCCAGACTCCTACGGGAGGCAGCAGTGGGGAATTTTGCGCAATGGGGGAAACCCTGACGCAGCAACGCCGCGTGGAGGATGAAGTCCCTTGGGACGTAAACTCCTTTCGACCGGGACGAATAATGACGGTACCGGTGGAAGAAGCCCCGGCTAACTTCGTGCCAGCAGCCGCGGTAATACGAGGGGGGCGAGCGTTGTTCGGAATTATTGGGCGTAAAGGGCGCGTAGGCGGTGCGGTAAGTCTTCTGTGAAACCTCTGGGCTTAACTCAGAGCCTGCAGGAGAAACTGCCGTGCTGGAGTGTGGGAGAGGCGAGTGGAATTCCCGGTGTAGCGGTGAAATGCGTAGATATCGGGAGGAACACCAGTGGCGAAGGCGGCTCGCTGGACCACAACTGACGCTGAGGCGCGAAAGCTAGGGGAGCAAACAGGATTAGATACCCTGGTAGTCCTAGCTGTAAACGATGGACACTTGGTGTGCCGGGTCGAACCGGCGCGCCGTAGCTAACGCGTTAAGTGTCCCGCCTGGGGAGTACGGTCGCAAGGCTGAAACTCAAAGGAATTGACGGGGGCCCGCACAAGCGGTGGAGCATGTGGTTCAATTCGACGCAACGCGAAGAACCTTACCTGGGCTCGAAGCGCAGTGGACCGGGGTGGAAA
>DASQXC010000352.1:0-5302 GCA_035639935.1 Terriglobales bacterium | reverse complement strand
CGTGGACGTGCAGCATGAGTCCTTCACGGCGAAGGAGTTTGACAACCGTTAGGCCGATGGGATTGGGGCGGCGCGGGGAGCGCGTGGCGAAGACGCCGTGCGGGCGGTCATCGCACGGCGGAGTGCCTATCAGTTCAAAGCCGTCGGACCGATCGAATTCCCAGAGCACAATCAGGTGGGAGAAACCGTCAATGTCGGTCAGTCCCTGTTCGAATTCAGGCAGGATTCCCAGGGTTCCCTCCGCCTCGTGCTTCGCGCCGAGGCCTTTGGGGACCTCGCTGGTGTCTTTGAAGGGACTTCGCACAAAGCCGATGGGACGCGGGGTGAACATGACAACATTATTCGCCGCGGATGCACGCGGTTCAACGCACCCCAAATCCGCGTCCATCCGCGTGCATCCGCGGCGAAAAGAAAAGCCCCGCGTTGCCACGGGGCTGAACTCAAGGTCCCTCGACTAGCGCTCGGGACGACAAAGTTAAGTAAGCTATTAGCTAAAAGCCGCCAGCTAAGAGCTAGTAGCTAGCGGCTAGTAGCTCCTCAGTACATTCCGCCCATGCCGCCGCCGTGACCGCCGGGCATCGGTTCCTTCTCCTCTTTCGGGATCTCGGAGACCAGTGCCTCCGTGGTGAGCATCAGCGCCGCGATCGAGCCGGCGTTCTGCAGCGCGGTGCGCGCCACTTTGGTCGGGTCAATGACGCCTGCCTTGACGAGGTCCTCGAACTCCCCACTCTGAGCGTTGTAGCCGAAGTTGGGGTTCTTGTTCTCGCGGACCTTGCCGGCCACGATGGCGCCTTCCTCGCCGGCGTTCTCGGCGATCTGGCGCAGCGGCTCTTCCAGCGCCCGCTTCACAATGTTGACGCCGATCTGCTCATCGCCTTCCAGCTTGAGCTTCTCCAGCGCCGGGGTGCAGCGCACCAGAGCCACGCCGC
This sequence comes from Terriglobales bacterium, assembly GCA_035639935.1. Lineage (GTDB taxonomy): Bacteria > Acidobacteriota > Terriglobia > Terriglobales > Acidobacteriaceae > JAHFUA01. The sequence continues at coordinate 4,373 of DASQXC010000352.1, read as the reverse complement.
CGCCGGGCACGATGCCCTCCTCGACCGCCGCGCGGGTAGCGTGCATGGCGTCTTCAACGCGCGCCTTCTTCTCCTTCATTTCGGTCTCGGTCGCAGCGCCGACCTTGATGACCGCCACCCCGCCAACCAGCTTCGCCAGCCGCTCCTGCAGCTTCTCGCGGTCGTAGTCGGAAGTGGTCTTCTCGATCTGGGAACGGATCTCCTTGACCCGGCCCTCGATCTCGCCGGTCTTGCCACGGCCTTCAACGATAGTGGTGTTGTCCTTATCAACCGTGATCTTCTTGGCGCGGCCGAGGTCCTGCATCTGCACGTTCTCCAGCTTGATGCCGAGATCCTCGGTGAGCGCCTTGCCGCCGGTCAGGATCGCGATATCCTGCAGCATGGCCTTGCGCCGGTCGCCGAAGCCAGGAGCCTTGACTGCCACAGCCTGCAGTGTGCCGCGCAGCTTGTTGACGACCAGGGTCGCCAGGGCTTCGCCCTCGACGTCCTCAGCCACGATCAGCAGTGGCTTGCCGCTCTTGGCGATCTGCTCCAGCAGGGGCAGCAGGTCCTTCATCGAGCTGATTTTCTTCTCATAAATAAGGATGTAGGGATCCTCGAGCACGGCTTCCATGCGCTCGGGGTCGGTGACGAAGTAGGGCGAGAGGTATCCGCGGTCGAACTGCATGCCCTCGACTACTTCGAGCTGCGTCTCCAACGTTTTGGACTCTTCCACGGTGATGACGCCGTCTTTGCCGACCTTCTTCATGGCCTCGGCGATGATGTTGCCGATGGTCTCGTCGGTGTTGGCAGAGACGGTGCCCACCTGGGCGATCATCTCGCCGGAAACCTTCTGCGAGAATTCATCGAGTGCGCCCTTGCCGCGGTTGCCCTCTTTGTCGAGCGCTCCGCAAACGGTGGCGATGGCCTTCTCGATGCCCCGCTTCATGGCCATCGGGTTGGCCCCGGCCGCTACGTTCTTCGCGCCCTCGCGGAAAATCGACTGCGCCAGAACGGTGGCGGTGGTGGTGCCGTCGCCGGCTACGTCCGAGGTCTTGCTGGCGACTTCCCGCACCATCTGCGCCCCGATGTTCTCCAGCGGTTCCTTCAATTCGATTTCCTTGGCGACGGTCACCCCGTCCTTGGTAATTGTGGGGGAGCCGAACTTCTTCTCCAGGACCACGTTGCGCCCCTTGGGGCCCAGCGTGACCTTGACCGCGTCCGCCAGGATGTTGACGCCGCGCAGGATCGCCTGCCGCGACTCTTCTCCATGTACGATCTGCTTTGCCATTGCTTGTCTCTCCTCGTGATGCTTTCAAAATTCTGCGGTACTTGCCGCTCCAAATTCCATCTTGTAGAGACGCAGCATGCTGCGTCTCTCACGTGAGTAGCAGGTTATAGCTACCGTCGCGCTGCCGCCTTCTCGCGCTCGGCCGGCTTGGAGGCGCCTGCGATAATCCCCAGGACCTCGTCCTCCTTCATGATCAGGAATTCCTCGCCGTCGATCTTGACCTCCGTGCCGGCGTACTTGCCGAACAGGATGCGATCACCTTCCTTGACGTCCAGCGGGAATACCTTGCCCTCTTCGTTGATCTTGCCTTTGCCCACGGCGATCACTTCCCCCTCCTGCGGCTTCTCTTTGGCCGTGTCGGGGATGATGATGCCGCCGCGTACCGTTTCCTGTTCCTCAACCCGCTTGACCAGAATGCGGTCATGCAGCGGAGTCAGCTTGGTGGCCATTCTCGTGCACTCCTTTCCTCAGTGGGGTTTTATACAAGCCTTTTGTTTTCTTGAAAATGCAGTCTCATTTAGCACTCGGTCATTCGGAGTGCTAATTCTAGAGAACGGCTGCTGATGTTGTCAAGTCCCTTGGCGCGGAGGCTACGAAGGGCAACAAGGCGCCCGATGTGGGGCTCTAACGACGCACGGGTCGGCAGGACGCGGTACCATTATGCGCCAGGTAACTGTGTTTTCCGGTGAGGGGCAGCGGTTCGTTTGTTTCCGGCTAAGCTTGGTTCTACTTGCCTGCTTAACGGGACTCGCTGCGTGTGCCCAGCAGACACCCTCCTCCGCCCCCTCCACACCGCCGCTGTCAGTACGCAAAGTGACGGTCCCGCGGAAGTATGACGTCTCCCGTATCGGCGACCGCGGCATCGGCGGCGGGATCAACTTCTACTCACTTCAGAGGGAGTCGCTACTCGGACGCCAACTGGCGCAGGAGGTCGAGCAGGGCTCGCGCCTGCTCACCGACCCTGTCGTCACCGAGTACGTCAACCGGCTCGGCCAGCGCCTGGTGCGCAACTCCGACGCCAAGGTGCCCTTCACCATCAAGGTGCTTGATGATGACGAAGCCAACGCCTTCGCCCTGCCTGGAGGCTTCTTCTACCTGAACACTGGCCTGATTCTGGCCGCCCAGAGCGAAGCCGAACTGGCCGGGGTGATGGCGCACGAGATCGCGCACGTCGCCGCCCGCCACGCCACGAAGAACGAGACCAAGGCGGAGATCTGGAACCTGCTCAGCATCCCGCTGATCTTCGCCGGCGGGCCCGCCGGATACGCCGTGCGCCAGGCCGCGGGCGTGCTGGTGCCGATGTCGTTCCTGAAGTTCAGCCGCAACGCCGAGCGCGAAGCCGACCTGCTGGGCATCGAGTACGAGTACGCCACCGGCTACGACCCGCAGGCGCTGGTTCAGTTCTTCGAGCGCCTCGAGGCGGGCGACAAGAAGAAGCACTGGTTCGTGGCGCGCGCCTTCTCGACCCACCCCATGACCGCCGACCGCGTCCGCGCCGCCCAGAAAGAAATTGCCAACTACCTCCCGCTGCGCGAGGAATACATCGTTACCACCAGCGAGTTCGAGCAGGTGAAGTCCCGCCTCGAAGAGCTGGAAAACCGCCACCACATTGACCTGGGCCAGTCTCGCCCCACCCTGCGCACGCGCCAGTGGCCCCCGCCCACCACCGCCCCAACAACCGGCGACAGTAATTTGATGGAGCAAGCTCATTGATGATCCCTTGGCAAAACCGGCCAAGGTTGGGGCACCCCCGCTGAGGTCTTTGTGTGTTCTGAATTCAGGACAAACTCGTACTCCGCCTCGGGTCCTATGGCGAGCGCCCGTTTACCGCGATGTTCTGATTCCAGAACAAACGGGAAACCCGGAATGAACGGCAGGAAAGCCTTTTCTTAAGTCCACCCAGTGTGTTGGAATAAGCCTCTTCCAAGCGACCGTTGGAGGACTCGTGTTTCCAGCAGGACAGCGTTTGCGCGCACTTCGTGAACAATTGGGCCTCACCATGCGAGATGTAGAAGCGGCAAGTGAGCGCATTGCGGCCCGTCACGGCAAGGAAGACTTCGCGGTCTCACTGAGCCGGCTTTCGGACATCGAGGCCAAGGGGGTTCTGCCCAATATCTTCCGGCTCTATTCCCTATCGATAATCTACTGCCGCGACATACGCGAGATGCTGGCGTGGTGGGGTGCCGACGTGAACGAAACGGCAGCCGATCTGGCTCTGGTCAGTCCTCCCAAATCGCATGTTGCCGAGTCCCTCAAGAGCGTGCTTGCAGCAAACGTCCCCACGCGCATCGACCCGGGATTGGATTTGCGAAGAACTGCCAACCTGGGCAGGATGATTGAGCGCTGGGGTTTGCTGCCTATGTCCTGCCTGGCCCAGTTCAGCAATGCGAAATTCACCTATGGATACATTGGCAGCGAGGATTTCACCATGTACCCGCTCTTGCTGCCGGGGTCCTTCATCCAGGTGGATGGATCGGTCCAGAGTGTTACTGGCGCGAGCTGGCACTCAGAATACGAACGCCCCATCTATTTTGTCGAGACGCGTGACGGATACACCGCCTGCTGGTGCGATTTGAAAGGCGATCTTCTCGTGCTGCAGCCGCATCCCCTCTCATCTGTTTCCGTGCGCATGTTTAAGTATCCGCAAGACGCCGAGGTCTTGGGGCAAGTGGTTGGCATAGCGATGCGGCTGGACGAATGGCGGCCCGCTCCGGCACAGGAAGTCATGCTTAGGGATGCAGTGCCAAAAGCGATGCCAGCGTCGCGTTGAGATGGGCTACGGAACCACCGCCCAGATCCGGCGGCACCAGGACTTTGGCATTCCGCACCAGCGCTTCCAGAAATTCTCTGGGCTGCATCTGCTTGCCCGCGGCCGACCGCGCCGCATCTTCCACCAACTGCGGTAAGGGCGTGCGCAATACCCGGAGGAACAGCTCGCGATGCACGTCTCCTAACGTGCGTTGGGTCACCTCCTCGCCATAGATTCGTACTAGCCCCCAATGCAGGTACTTGTCATTCTCCCGTAGCTCGGAAACATACTCCAGCTTGCCCAGGACTCCAGGGACGCGCGCCAGCGTTCGCTGGAGGAAATCGTCTTTTATAG
>DASQXC010000351.1:0-2857 GCA_035639935.1 Terriglobales bacterium | reverse complement strand
CAAGCGACAGGCAGGCACGCTGCGCTTCGGTCCGCTCACCCGCCATGCCGAGATCGAGCATTCTGACGTGGCGGGCAAAGTCCCCATCATTCACGATTGCGCCGCGGGCATTGCCGATGTGCAAGTCCGCAACCGCGGCACCATGGCGGGCTCTCTGGCTGAGGCCGATCCCTCCGGGGATTGGGCGCCGGTGCTGCTCGCGCTGGAGACAACAGTGCACTGCCTGGGGCCAAGCGGCCGGCGTGATGTGCCGCTCACCGAGTTTATTAAGGATGCATACACGACGACGCTCGATGACGGCGAGCTTATCAGCGAGATTGCGGTGAAGCTCCCGCCTGCCCACAGTGGCGGCGCTTACTTGGCATTCAAACGCTGTGCACCGGTTTATGCCTCGGCGGCCGTCGCGGCGCAGCTTACGATGGAAGATGGTCATTGCCGGGATGCGCGTGTTTATTTGGGCGCGGTTGGACTGACGCCTATTCGCGCCACCGAGGCCGAAGCCGCGCTCCGGGAAAAGCCAGTTAGTCCGGAAATAATCGCTGCGGCCGCGGAAGCGGCCCGCGCCGCCGCCGATCCCCAGCCCGACAAGCGCGGCTCGGCGGAGTTCAAGCGCCAGCTCGTGTTTGCGCTCACCCGCCGCGTGCTGGACATTGCCGCGCGCCGCGCCCGAGGAGAGTGCGTGGAGAGCAGCCACATATATGCCTGAGCCGAAGCCGGTCCGCATCAAGCTGAAGGTCAATGGCAAGCCCTGCGAGTTGGAGGTCGAACCCCGCATGTTGCTGGTCGAGTTGATCCGCGAAACGCTCGACCTGACCGGCACGCACGTGGGCTGCGATACCACCTACTGCGGCGCCTGTACCGTGCTGCTGAACGGCCTGCCAGTGAAGTCGTGTACGGTGCTGGCCGTGCAGGCCGATCAGGCGGAGGTGCTCACGGTCGAAGGTCTGGCGACGAACGGCGAGCTGCACCCCATCCAGCAAGCCTTCATGGAGCAGCACGGGCTGCAGTGTGGCTACTGCACTCCTGGGATGCAGCTCGCCGCTTGTCAATTGCTGGCGCACAACCCGCAGCCGAGCGAACGCGACATCCGCAAGGCCATCGCCGGCAACACCTGTCGCTGTACCGGCTACCAGAACATCTTCCGCGCTATCGAGTCGGCCGCTGCGATGATGAGGAGATGAGCCGATGGCCATGAAATTCAGCGGCGACTTCGTGGTGAAGAAGAGCCGCGAGGAGGTGTACGACTTCCTCACCGATCCGCAGCGGTTCGCGCCGCTCCTCCCCGACTATCAGGGCATGAGCATGCAGGATCCGCAGAACTTCACAGTCAACGTGAAGGTCGGCGTCTCTTATATAAAAGGTACGGCGGAAGTGAAGATGAATCTCGACAAGGGGGACCGCCCCACCTTCGCACTATATAAAGGCCAGGGGAAGCTTCCCGGAGGCAGCGCCAACGTCAGCGCCGGCTTCGACCTAGCGGAAACGGCGGAGGGGACAAAAGTGGCATGGACTGGCGAAGCGCAGGTGTTCGGCAAACTGACGTCCCTGGCCGGCGGTCTGCTCGAGCCAATGGCCAAAAAGAACGTGCAGAAATTGATTGACGGGCTAAAGGCGGCCTTGAGCTAAGGACATGCGCCGGGGCGTGCGCTTCCCGAGAGCAGCCCATTATTGTCGGAGATTTTGAGTGTCCAACAAAGCCACCAATGACCGCCCCTGGGTGGGCCAGCCCCTGCGCCGCAAGGAGGAGCGCCGGCTGGTCACCGGACGTGGCAAGTTCGTGGACGATTTCAAGCCCGACCGCTGTCTCCATGCCTGGCTGGTGCGCTCACCGTACGCACACGCGCGTATCGAGCGGGTTGATGTCTCCTCCGCTGCGGCACTGCCCGGCGTGGTCTGCACCTTGACCGGCGAGGAAGTCGCAGAGCTTTGCCGGCCGTTCTTCCCCATCGGCCCCGATCCCTGCACCAGGATCCTTGACCTGCCCATGGCGCACCAGAAGGTGCGCTATCAGGGCGAGCCGGTGGTGGCGATTGCCGCGGAATCTCCCCGCATCGCGGAGGACGCCGCCGAACTGGCTCAGGTAGACTACACGCCGCTTGAGCCGGTCATCGACGCCGAATCCGGCGCCACCAGCCAGAGCCTGGTTCACGAAGCGTGCGGCACCAATCGCATCTGGCAGGGCGTCTGGGAATTCGGCAACATAGAGCAAGCCTTCCGGGAAGCCGCGCACCTGGTCCACATCAACCGCCTGCACTTCCACCGCTTCTCTTCGACACCGCTCGAGAACAACGCCATCATCGCCGCCTGGGACCTGAAGGACGACCACATTGATTTCATCTGTAACAATTCTTTTCCAACTATCGGCCTTCAGATGCTCGCGCCGGCGATCGGCGTTCACATCGACCAGATCCGCTGCCAGACTCACGACATCGGCGGCAGCTTCGGCATCAAGATCAACAATTACGTTTACATGGCGCTGCTGGCCCTGCTCTCGCGCCAAGCGGGCGGCCGGCCCGTGAAGTGGGTCGAGACTCGCTCCGACCACATGACCGCCAGCGCCCACGGCAACGAACGCACCTTCCGCGACACGCGCGTGGCGCTCGACAGCGACGGAGTCATCACGGCGATTGTGTCGCGCCACATTGATGACTGCGGCGCTTATCCACGGTACGAGCCACTGGGCTGTGTGATCTGGTCTCAGGTCTTTCCCGGCGTGTATCGCTTCAAGAACGCGCGCATTGAGTTCTCCCAGGTGGTGACCAACAAGTGCCCGGTCGGCCCGAACCGCGGATATTCGCGCATGCAGCACCTGTGGTTCCTGGAGCGCGTGATTGATATCTGCGCCCATGAACTCGGC
>DASQXC010000350.1:0-2934 GCA_035639935.1 Terriglobales bacterium | reverse complement strand
CCTCGACCAGAGCCGATGGTCGGGCCCAACATACTCACAACTCGGTACTCGGTACTACCTAAGCGGCAGTGAGGCCTCGGCCGAGAATTCCAGCCCGGCGAAGTCGCCAGCCAGGAACTTGGGATATGCGGCGGCTGCGATCATGGCGGCATTGTCGGTCGAGAGAGGACGGGAGGGAAAATATACTGGCAGGCCGGCCCTAACGGCCTCACGCTCGAAGGCGGCACGCAGCTCGCTGTTGGCCGCCACGCCGCCGGTGATGAAGAGCGTCGCCGCGTCGAGTTCGCGTGCAGCATTTAACGTCTTGCCGACCAGGTCGGCGACCATGGCCCGCTGGAAGGATGCCACCAAATCCAGCGTCTCACGATCGCAGAGCCTTAGCACATCGTCCGCTTTGGGCGCCTTCGTCTCCGCCAGCGCGCGACGGCGTTGCTCGATGGTCGGCTGCATGTTGTGCGTTTCGGTATAGCGCAGCACTGCGGTCTTAATCCCACTGTAGGAGAAATCGAAAGTTGTGGCCGGATTGTCGGCGCCCGCGCGGCGGCGGCTGCGGCCCGGGCGAGGGCGTCCTTTGATGTGCGCAGGCGGGAACTTCACCACGTGGGGATTGCCGTGACGCGCCAGCTTGTCGATGATAGGCCCGCCGGGATAGCCGAGCGCCAAGAGCTTCGCCACCTTGTCGAAAGCTTCGCCGGCAGCGTCATCGCGCGTCTGGCCGGTGTTCTCGTAAATCCACCCGCGCTCTTGTTGTTCGGCGAGATACAAATGCGTGTGTCCGCCCGAGACCACCAGCGCCAGGACGGGAAATCCGATCTCCCGGTTGCCCTTCTGCTTTTCTTCGAGCAGCACCGCGTGGATATGGCCTTCAAGGTGATTGACGGCAATCAGCGGCTTGTCCAGGGCAAACGCCAGCGCCTTGGCATAGCTGACGCCCACCAGCAGCGCTCCCGCCAGGCCCGGTCCCTGGGTGACGGCCACGGCATCTACAGATTCGTAGGTTTGGTCGGCCTCCTCGAGCGCCCGTCGGACCACCGGCACGATGGCGCGCAGGTGCTCGCGCGACGCCAACTCCGGAACTACCCCGCCGTACGGCCAATGGGTGGCGATCTGCGATGCGACTACATTCGACACCACCTGCTCGCCCGAGCGCACTACGGCGGCGGCGGTTTCGTCGCAGGAGGTCTCGATTCCAAGGATATACGTAGCGTTCAGCATTTCGAGGAGCATTCAGCACTCAGCATTCAGCAAAACCTAATACTATTTTACTGATACGGCCTCGTGCGCCAAGCGTTGCTGAGTGCTGACTGCTGAATGCTGAGAGCTAAAGACAAAGCGACCGAGATCGTGCGCACTCTGCGTCAGCATGGCCATCAAGCCTACCTGGTCGGCGGCTGTGTGCGCGACCTGCTCCTGGGGCGCGAGCCTGCCGACTACGACGTAGCCACCGACGCCACGCCCGACGCTGTGATGCGCATCTTCCCGCGGACCTGGGCGGTAGGAGCGCAATTCGGCGTAGTGCTGGTTCCCGTAGACGGCCACGAGCTGACCGGGCCCGCGCCCGGCCCCCCCAACGAAGCCGGTTTTGCTTCGGGGTGCATGCCACCGGGCCAGAAAGTAGTCGAGGTGGCCACCTTCCGCAGCGATGGCCTCTACACCGATGGCCGCCATCCTGAGGAAGTCACGTACACCCGCGATCCCAAGGAAGACGTACAGCGCCGCGACTTCACCATCAACGGCCTGCTGCTTGACCCGCTGAACAATGAAGTGCTGGATTATGTCGGCGGACGCGCCGATCTCGAAGCTGGAATCATCCGCACGATTGGTGCGCCGGAGCGCCGCTTTGCTGAGGATAAGCTGCGCATGCTACGTGCCGTGCGCTTCGCGGCGCGCTTCGGATACCAGATTGCCCCAGCAACATTCGACGCGATCCGCAATTTACGTTCGCAGATCCATCTGGTCAGCCGCGAGCGGGTGCGCGACGAAATTCTCAAGATGCTCACCGAGGGCCACGCGCGCCGGGCATTCGAGTTGCTCGATGAGACCGGCCTGCTCAAAGACATATTGCCGGAGGTGGATCGCATGCACGGGGTCCAGCAGCCGCCGCAGTTCCATCCCGAGGGGGACGTGTGGGTACACACGTTGCTGCTGCTGGAAGGCTTGCCGGAGAAAGCTTCGCCCACGCTGGCCATGGGCGCGCTGCTGCACGACGTGGGCAAGCCGCCGACCTTCCGCGTAGCCCCGGATCGCATCCGCTTCGATGGCCACGTCGAAGTGGGAGTGAAAATGGCGGAAGAGATTTGTCATCGTCTTCGGTTCTCGAAGCACGATACCGAGCAGATCGCGCGCCTGGTGGCCAACCACATGCGCTTTGCCGACGTGCGGGAGATGAAGCCGTCAACGCTGAAGAAATTCTTCCGATTGCCCCGTTTTCAGGAGCACCTGGAACTGCACCGTCTCGATTGCCTGGCCAGCCACCGCGACCTCTCGCTTTACAACTATGTGCGTGAAAAACTGGCAGCCCTGCCGCCGGAGCAAATCCGCCCCAAGCCCTTGCTGACAGGAGACGACCTGATCGCCATGGGCTACGCGCCCGGCCCGCAATTCAAGCAGATGCTGACGGCAGTTGAGGATGCGCAACTGGAAGGGCGGCTGGAAAATCCTGAGCAGGCGCGCGAATTCTTGCGCCGCGAATTCCCAAACTGAGCTTTCGTTAGGATTCTTGCTAAGCCCCACGCATATGTACCGCTCTTATCGCCAAAACTTCTAAGATTGTCATCCCGCCCGAGGCTGCTCTCGCAACCGGATGCTAATATTACATCCTGAGTTGCGAGTTGCGAGTACCGAAAGCAGCCCGAATTTTTTCACTCGGTACTTGGTACTCAGCGTTCTGTTTGTATGCGCGCCGCGGAATTTCACAGCACTGGCCGGAAGAGA
>DASQXC010000349.1:0-6031 GCA_035639935.1 Terriglobales bacterium | reverse complement strand
TACCCGCACACCGCAGATGCGGAAACAGCCATGACGTTACGGGAGCGCATCGCGAAGGAGATACGCGAGCGAGGGCCAATTCCGTTTTCGCGTTACATGGAGCTATGTCTCTACGACCCGGAACTCGGCTATTACACGTGTCACGCCCAACAGTTCGGCAAAGCGGGAGACTTTTACACCTCAAGCGACGTGCACGCGATTTTTGGCCGGCTGATGGCGCGGCAATTCGAGGAGATGTGGCGCGTGCTTGGCTCACCCCAGCGCCTCGAGATTATTGAACTGGGGCCGGGACGCGGATTGTTTGCGCGCGACGTGCTCGACTGGTCGCGGCATAAGTTCCCAAATTTCCATCGCGCGTTGCATTACACACTGGTGGAACGCTCGGCTGTGTTACACGAACAATTAGCATCTACGCTGGGTGAGTACATTGCGGGAGGGAGGGCTACCATCGCACGAGAGTTACCTACAAAGAACGTGATTGTCTTCGCCAACGAGTTCTTCGACGCGCTGCCCGTGGAGGTGTTGTGCAATCATGGCGCCGTGCGCGTCGGCTGGGAAGCAGGACGGTTCGTCGAGAGTTTTGTCTCTGCCTCGGCAGCCGAAATGGAATACCTCGACCACTACTCTATCCATCCCGAAGAGGGTGAGCGCGTAGAAGCCGGGTTGCAGGCGCAGCGACGGATGGAGGCTGTCGCCCGATACGTGCGACGCGGTTTCGTCGTTGTCATTGACTATGGCTATACACGCGAAGAGCTGCTGGCCGGACGTCACCGGGGCACGATCATGTGTTACCGCCAGCATTCCGCCAGCGCCAATCCCTACGAAGCTCCCGGCGAGCAGGACATAACGGCGCACGTCAACTTCACCGCGCTGCGCACCGCCGGCGAGCAGTGGGGTCTGGAGTTCCTCGGCCTGGTGACGCAAGCGCAGTTTTTGATGGGCATCGGCGAAGAGACACAGTTCTCTGACGCATTCGAGGATGCGCGCCTCCCTCAGGAACGCGCAAAACGTATGCTGCAACTCAAGCATCTGGTCACGGGGATGGGGGAAACGTTTAATGTGCTGGTGATGGCGAAGGGGGTAGAAAAGGACAGGGCCGCAGAGTTGGCCGGATTGCGTTTTGGAGGGTAGAGATGTCCTGCAACTTCTCTAGGCTGCGGGTACCCCACCCTTGGCCGCTTTTGCCAGGGTGGGGCTTTCTCTTCGCGCGGTCTGCCGTGGCCCACTGGATTAACAGATGCCCGGTCTCCCGATGTGCGTAATATTTGCGGGCGCGGCGGGACTGCTTTTTCGAACGACCAGTTCGTCTACTCCCCGCTGCTGTCCTTGGCCACCTCGCGCTTGTAGGGCGTTTGCAGGTATTTGCGGGCTTCTTCCAAGGCGCCCTGGGTATCGTCGTGGGTCTGCAGGGCCTGGCGATACATGTTCACGGCGCGATCGCGCTGGTCGGTGATATCGAAGATCTTGCCCAACTGTACGTAGCTCCACACTTCTGTCCACTTGGGCTCGCCATCGCCGTTCATGGCGCGCCGATAGTAATCGGCTGCCGCCTGATAATTGCGCTGAAGGAAGAAGACCTCGGCAATTCGATACGCAGCCAGGGAGCTGTTATGGTTCTGGTCGAGGGCCTTGTTGAATTCCTTCAGCGCCTCGGTGTAGTCGCCCTGCTGCACTAATTGCTGACCCCGCATGATCGAGGCACGTACCTTCAGCTCGGGCGAGTTCTTCAGCACGTGGTTATTGGGATCGAGCACGATCCGGCGCGGGCGCCCGAAGGTCTCGATCACGTAAGGGGAATCGGTCCCCACTACCTCGATGCGCTTGAATTCGGTTTTGCCGTCGGTATCGACCTTCACTTCGATCGGCATGCGAAACAGGTCGAGGTCCTGCTGTACCTCGCCGGCAATGCGGAAGCCCTTGTTGGTCCCCAGCCGGTACACGGTGTACTTGTTCTTGAAATCGGGGGCGCCGGTCGAGTTCAGCCACTGGGTGAAGAAGCCGGTCAGGCGCTGGCCGGATTGGGCTTCGGCGACTTGCCGGAAGTCCTCGGAACTGGCCGGCTTCCATGCAAACTGGGTAGCGAAGGCATGCATTGTTTTATCGAAGGCAGCGTCGCCCAGCACCCAGCGCAGCATGTGCAGGATCATTCCTCCCTTGTCGGTGACCAAGGACTGGAATTCAGGGGAAAACACGTCGAGCTTGCCGACGCTGCCCAGGGGCACCGTGTCGTAGGCGAGCGCTCCCACTGACATGTCTTTCGTGACTTCTTCGTATCCGGCCTCGCCGGCGGCGTGCTCCACATAACGCGCTTCCGAATACCGCGCAAAGCCGTCGCTCAACCAGAAGCTCTCGCGGTTGGCCGGACTGACCAGCGTTCCCCACCACTGGTGCGCGATGGTGTTGGCGAGCAGCCGATAGTTGACCTTCTCGCTGATAGCGCGCGTCGCCACGGCTGCGATTTCCGGCGCCCAAGCCGAGGGAACAGTGTCATCGGGCAATTCGACCACTTTCAGCGTGCTCGAAGGACCTGGTCCATAAAGCGAGGTGAAATACTCGAATTCTTTGGCGGCAGTTTCGCCGTAGCTCTGTGCCAGCGACCGCTTGTTCGCGAGCACATAGGTCTGGACGTTGATCCCGCCGAGGTTGGTGTCGGTGACGTTGAACTGCCCGGCGATAATGGTCCCGGGAAAACTGGGCTTGTCCCAGACGAGTGTGTAGGTGGTCTTGCCGGCCGCCTGCACGATCTTCGGAGGGCGCGGCTTCTCCACCTTCACCCGGCTGCCGTTGCGGACGACAGTTTCCTCTACCGGGGGCTCATTCCCTTGGGAGGTGGCCAGGCTGGTGGACTGCTTCCCGCTGCCCACCACCATCAGGGAAGAGGGCACGGTGATGTGCATGGTCGCGGTGAAGCGGTTGGTCTCGTAGCCGACCATGGGGAACCAGCGCCCGGCGTAGAGCAGATAGGACTCCGGGTCTCCGATATATGCCAGCTTCAGCCCTTCGACCGGACTTTGGTCCGCCGACTGCAGCACGCCCTCGTAGAAGAAGGTCAGGGCGGAGCTGGCGCCTTTGGAAAGTCCAGCAGCTATGGGGACACGCACGGTTGAGTCCTGGGTGACGCGCTCGGCCGAGAGAGCGTGTCCTTGCGCATCTTGCACTTTTGTGACGCGCAGGGCATTGTTGAGCTCGAAAGTGGCGATACTGATGTCGTCCAGGGCTGTGAACTTCACCTGCGCGCGCGCCGTGAGCTTGTGTGCCTTGGGAAAGAGTTCGGCATTCATGTTGTAATCGTCCACGCGGAGGCGTTGCTTTTCCGCGGCAAACGATGCGACGGCGAGCAAGAGCAGCGCACCGAAAAGGCTGGTGGCGCGTCGGGCCAGAAACATAAGTTTGCATACTCCCAGAGATCCAGCCTGAAAACTAAGATGAAAGTTCCAGCCGGACTGATGTACTCACAATCCACCTCGCTCCTACGGCGAGGCGAATGCCCTAATTGAGGCTTCGCAGGACCGCATCAGCCGCCCGTTCGGCAGCGGTACGGGAATCTCTGCCGCACTTCAGACGTTCCCGAACTTGGGCTAAGTCCTGCTCCATTTTCTCACGAGCGGGGCCGTCGGGCAGGATTTCCCGCAGCTTCGCTGCCACCTTCTCGGGAGTGAAGTCCGATTGGATCAGTTCGGGAACGACTTGCTTGCCAGCGATCAGATTGACCATGGCAAAATTTTTCACATGCACTAGCGGACGTCCCAGAGTCCAGGTCAGCGGGGAGACGCGATAGACCACCGCCATGGGCGTGCCCATCATCGCCGCCTCGACCGTGGCGGTGCCGCTGGCAACCACAGCAGCGCAGGCGTGCGCCAGGGTAGTGGATGAATCGCGGACGAGCCTTATAGGTACCAATGTCGGTCCCAAGATTCCACGGACCCAATCGAAGTCGAGCGTGGAAGCCACAGGCAACAGAAATTCATACTCGGGTTTCGCTGGAGCTGCGCGCCAGAGCCTCTCCGCTTGTTCAATACCAGCGTCCACGCCCAGCGCGTCCTCCCCGGCCATGATCGTCTCCAATTGGCGCACGGCAAAGGCGCGGATTCGCTCGATCAGGTAGTGGAATGGACGCTGTAGCGCCTCCGGAGCTTGCAGTGAAAGGGCGCCTTTCACCATGGTCCCAAGGTTCATCCGTACTTCCTTGCGGCGGCTCCCAGGCAGGAGAGCGATCCAGTCCCGCGTCGGATTCAGGCCGTACTGGCCAGCAAACTCGATACGCGAAATCCTCGGCAATTGCAGGTCGGCCAGTGGATGCCCCACAAACTCAGCATCCACGCCGCGCTGGCGATACCATTGCTCCTCGAAGGGAAAGATAACCAGCGCCTTTTTGAAATAGCGGCGCATCAGGCGCACACGCCCCGAGCGCCAGGCCCAGAGCTGCGGAGCAACGTAGTAGATCGCCGGGATGCCGCGGCGGTGGAGTTCCCGCGCGACCTTGAAGTGAAACGCGGGCGAGTCGATGAGGATGGCGGCCTGGGGCTTGCGCTCGTCCACCGCGCGAACCAGCTTGCGGAATTCGCCATAGATTTTGGGCAGGCGCGGCAGGATTTCCGTGATCCCAACGACGGCCAGTTCTTTTGACTGCACAATCAGATCGCAGCCTGCGGCCTGCATGCTTTCGCCGCCCACCCCGAAGCACTGGAGATCAGGGACGCGCCGGCGCAGCGCCTCGATGAGTTGCGCGCCATACCTTTCACCCGATGCTTCCCCGGCGGAGATCAGAAGTCGCATCGGGCGCCACTCCCTTCACGACTGTCATCCTGAGCGAGCGCGCGGCTGACAAATCCGCGCGCGAGTCGAGGGACCTGGCGTTTATAGTGAAACACGCAAGGTCCCCTCGACTTGCGCTCCGCTCGCGAGGTCGCGTCGCGCGTCGCTTGATTGGATGACGAACAACGGCCCCCAAACAGTCCCGAGTAAACTCGATGTGCTAATGACCGAAGAGCTCGAGACGAAGGAGGCCGCATATGAAGTATATCGGTTGTGACTTTCATCCGAGCTTCCAACAGATGGCAATGTTGGACAAGGAGACGGGCGAGTTGGTCGAACGCCGGCTGCTGCATACCGAGGAAGCGCGGAAATTTTACGAGGGACTGCAGGGGCCGGTGGTGGTAGGGATCGAGGCGAGCGGCAACACGCATTGGTTTGAGAGTCTGCTGGCGCGTTGTCAGCACCAGCTATGGATCGGGGACGCGGCGGCGATCGCGCGGCAAGAGGGGCGGAAGCAGAAGCATGACCGGCGAGCGGCGGCGCTGATTCTGAAGCTGATGGTGGAAAATCGCTTTCCCAAGATCTGGGTTCCGACCGTAGCGGAGCGCGATCTGCGGCAGTTGCTGCTCCATCGGCAGCATCTGGTGCGGATGCGGACGCGGGTGAAGAACCAGTTGCAGCACATAGCCTTAAACCAGGGCTGGCAGAAGAAGCGCAAGCTGTGGAGCGCGGCGGGGCTGGAGTTGTTGCGGGGCCTGAAGCTGGAGCCCTGGACCGAACAGCGACGGGACACCTTGCTGGAGATGCTGGAGGAGTTGGAGGAGAAGATCCGTCCTCTGGACCTGGCGGTGGCGAAAGAAGCCGAAGCGCGGGAGACCGCGCGACGGTTGGCGACCCATCCCGGCGTGGGGCCGGTGATTTCTCTGGCCACGGTGCTGACCATGGGAGACGTCCAGCGCTTTGCCGACTCGCGCAGTTGGGTCAGCTACCTGGGACTGAATCCATCGGAGCAATCCAGCGGACAGCGACGACGGCTGGGGTCGATCAGCAAGCAAGGAAGCCCGTTTTTACGATATCTCCTGGTGGAAGGCGCGGCCAGCGCCGCCCGGGGAGACAAGAGCTTGGCCCGAATGTATGCCCGACTGAAGGCCAAGAAGCACCACGGCGTGGCCAAGGTGGCGGTGGCCCGGAAGCTGGCGGTGCGGTTGTACTGGATGGCGCGCACAGAGAAGTCCTATCCAGAAGTCGTTCGCACGCAGGGGAGCCAGAGTCATCC
>DASQXC010000348.1:0-2741 GCA_035639935.1 Terriglobales bacterium | reverse complement strand
GGGCCTCACGCGTTTGCCCGGCTCCGGTGGCGCCTGCGACATCGCCTCGCTCGCGCACCGGTTCGTGGTCCTGCTGGAGCACTCGCGCCACCGCTTGCCGGAACGCGTTTCATTCATCACCAGCCCTGGGAATGGCAACGGCGGCGGCTGGCGTCAGCAAGTTGGCCTGCCGCGTGGCGGTCCGGCCGCAGTCATCACCACCAAGGCGGTATTGCGTTTCTGCGACCACGGGGAAGCGTATCTGGACACGATCCATCCCGGCATCCCGCGCGACGACGTGCTCGCCAACACCGGCTGGAAGCTCCGCGTTTCGCCCAACGTGCGCGAGACACCGCCTCCCAGCGATGCCGAGCTGAAGGCGATCCGCGAGTACGACACAGAGGGATTTTGGACGAAATGAGAGCAACCCAAACCCAAACTGGTTTCGCGCAGATCACGCTCAACGTCACGCCCCCCACTGCGCGCGTTACCCTCGCTAACCCGCCGCTCAACCTCATAGACATGCCGATGATGGACGAGTTCCTGGCGGCGCTCAAACGGCTCGAGCAAGGCGGTGACGTTTCCGCCATCGTGCTGGCTGGTTCGGAGGGGGCGTTTTCCGTCGGCGTGGATGTCAAGGCCCATACGCCGGACAAAGTTCCCGAGATGCTGGGTAAGTTCCATTCCGTGATTCGCGCGCTGCTGGCAAGTCGGAAGCTGATCATCGCCGCCGTACAGGGCAACTGCTTAGGCGGAGGTGCGGAGCTGGCGCTGGTCTGTGATCTCGTTTATACGTCAACCGCTGCCATCTGGGGCTTCCCGGAGGTCACGCTGGCCTGCTACCCCCCAGTGGCCGCAGTTGCCCTCTCTGCCTTAGTGGGACAGAAGCGGGCGGCTGACCTGGTGCTCACTGGTCGCATTTTCGATGGCAAGGAAGCTGCTGAAATGGGCTTGGCCAATGCCGCAGTCGCAGACGCCGAACTCGAAGCCGAAGTTCAGAAGGCCATTGCCCGGGTGACGAGGCTCAGCCCGGTCGCCTTGGCAATGGCGAAGAAAGCGTTTTACGCCTGGGATGCGATCCACTTCGACAAAGGCCTGGCACGCGCCGAGGAGATATACCTTGATGAGTTGATGGCGACGGAAGACGCGAGGGAAGGCATTCAGGCGTTTATCGAGAAGCGAGCGCCAGTGTGGAGGGGCAAGTGAGGGTTTAGCTGATGACCGTTGCTCTAGCACAAAAGCAGAGCGGGACAACGGCCTTGCCCCTCGACTCGCGCTGAAGCGCTTGCTCGGGGTGACAGGCTGGAATGAGTAAACAGATAACAGTGCGTTCTGCAATCGCCGAGTTGGTGGCAGATGGTGCTTCCGTCGCGCTCGGGCTGCAATTGGAGCAGATGATCCCCTTTGCCGCCGGGCACGAGATAATCCGGCAGAAACGGCGCGGGCTCACTCTCATCGGGCCGATTTCGGACATCCTCTTCGATCAGCTCATCGGGGCGGGATGCGTCGAGCGGGTGATCGCCGCCTGGGTGGGCAACGTCATGATGGGCTCGGCTTACAACTTCCGGCGGGCGGCCGAATCCGGCCGGCTCAAGGTTACGAACCTGACGAATTTCGCTGTGGCGCTCGCGCTGCAAGCGGGAGCGATGGGGGTACCGTTCCTGCCCACGCGAAGCGCACTGGGTACCGATCTGGCTAAAGACAACGAGTTCTTTAGCCAGTTCCAGTCGCCTTTCACCGGGGAAAAACTGCATGCCGTGAAGGCGCTGGTGCCGGATGTGACCATTGTTCATGTGCAGCGTGCCGATCGTGAGGGCAACGCCCACTGCTGGGGCGGCTTCGGAGTAATGCTGGAAGCGGTGCGTGCGGCGAAGAAGGTAATTGTCGTGGCGGAGGAGATCGTCGAGCCCGAAGTCATTGCCAGCGATCCGAATCGCACTGTTATCCCGGGATTTCTGGTCATGGCGGTGATGGAGTGCCCGTGGGGCGCGCATCCATCGCCGGTACAGGGTTACTACAACCGGGACAACGCTTATTTTCGCCACTATCACGAGCAGACCAAAACCCCGGCAGATTTTGCCGCATGGCGGGCACGCTGGGTAGAGGGCGTGCAGGACCGTCGGGAGTATTTGAATTTGCTTGGCGCGTGCCGCCAGGAAGAGCTGACCGTGAAGAAGCACGCCTACGCGGCAACTGTGGATTTTGGATATTGAGCCGCTAGCCTCGCGCCACTAGCTTCAAGCGAGCTAGTGGCTAGAAGCTAGTAGCTGTTCTGCATGAAGAAAGAACTCATTGAACTGAAGGTCAACAGCCGCCGGCACGAGTTGGCGATCGAGCCCAGCAAGCTGCTGCTCGATGTCCTGCGCCAGGACCTCGGCTTAACGGGCTCGAAGCGGGGTTGCGACGATTCCACCTGCGGCGCGTGTACCGTTCTGGTGGACTGCGTGCCGATGATGTCCTGTACCCTGCTGGCGGCTAGTTGCGAAGGCCAGGAGATCACCACGGTCGAAGGCGTGGCCGAGCATGGCGCCCTGGCCGCGATCCAGAAGGCCTATGGCGATTGGGGCGGCGCCCAGTGCGGCTACTGTACCCCAGGTTTCATAATGACGGTTACAGCGCTGCTTGCTGGCAATCCCGATCCTACGGAAGAAGAGATCCGACACGCGCTTAGCGGCAATCTATGCCGCTGCACGGGATACACGCAGATGTATCAGGCGGTGAAGGCGGCCATCGAAGCTGAGCAGAAAGGGACCGCATAGGGA
>DASQXC010000347.1:0-2073 GCA_035639935.1 Terriglobales bacterium | reverse complement strand
AGCTCCTCGGCCATGTCCTGCATGGCCTTTTTGACTCGCGCCTTGGTGCGCGCCCAGGCCGTGCTCCCCAAATGGCTGAGCGCTGGCTTCTGCCCCTCCGCCGAACGGTATTTCTGCACCAGGTCGAGGCGGGTCAGCGGCACATACAATCGCGCACCCTCGGCGTATTGCAGGATCATGAACTCGCCTGTAGTCTCACCCTGAGTGATTTCCTTCAAGCCGTGATATT
Organism: Terriglobales bacterium; assembly: GCA_035639935.1. GTDB lineage: Bacteria > Acidobacteriota > Terriglobia > Terriglobales > Acidobacteriaceae > JAHFUA01. The sequence goes on along the minus strand of DASQXC010000347.1, from coordinate 1,844 downwards.
GGCCGATGCCGTGCTCCACGTGCACCACGTAGTCTCCAACCTGCAGGTCGCGGAAGTCGGACAGGAACGCCGAAACCTTGGAGCGCGCCCGCATCGGACGCGTGAGCACGGCTTCGGACTCGTCGAACAGGTCGCGTGCGCCGAAGATGACCAAGCCGGCGTCGGGCAAGCTCACCCCGTCGGGGATATTGGCTTTTACTACTGTTGTAGCTGTAAGCTGCTGCGCAAAATAGGCAGTCTCGTCGAGGTAGCTCTCGCTGCCCGGGGTGGGAGTCCGGCTGCCCAGACGAAACGGCACGTTGTATTCCGTGAAGATGTCCGCCAGACGCTCGACTTGGCCGATGGTCGGCACGGCGAAGAGCGCTCGTTTGCCTTCACGCGTCAGCCGCTGGACCTCCTCCACCATGGCCGGCATGGAACCGTGAAAGCGACTGGTCGGCTGCGATGCGAACGACAGTTGTAGTGCGGAACTTGCGCTCTCGATGCCAAGATGTTCCAAGCTGGCGCCGGGCTGCCGCGCCAGGGCGCTTGCAAACTCCTCCGGCGAAAGGTAAAGGTCCTCGGGCCGCACCAGACGTCCGATGCCGGCGCGCTCGTGAGCTTCCTGGACGCGCTCCCACCAGCGCTCCATCTCGCGATTTATCTCTTCGGGCTCATCAACTAGTACAGCCGCTTTCGGCAGCAGATCGAAAATGCTTGGAAAATCCCCACCCAAGCAAAACCGGCTTGGGTGGGGCACCCTCTGCGTCTCTACAACAACCGAAACATGGGCAGTGGCGACTGGCGCATAGAGCTCCCATCCCGGAAAAACTGACACCCCGCCCGCAACGACGGCCTGTGCCAATGCCCCGTCCCCTCCGCTGATCCTTCCGCCCGAGAGCCGCGCGTGGATGGCGCCGAGAATCTCATCCGTAACCGGTGTTTCCGCCAGCGGCAGCAGCACCGCTTCTTCGACGGGGTTGGACGAACGCTGGCTGGCGGGATCGAACTTGCGCATGGACTCGACCTCGTCGCCGAAGAACTCAATGCGCACTGGCCGATCCATCTCCGGCGAGTAGACATCCAGGATTCCGCCTCGCAGGGCGAATTGCCCCGGCATTTCGACCACGTCCACCGAGGCGTAGCCCACGGCCTTCAGGTGTTCGATCAGGCGGTCAACGTCAACCGTCTCGCCACGACGCAGCACTCGCGCCAGGTCGGCATAAAAGCCGGCTTCGCGCATGCGCATCAGCGCGGCACATGCTGGCGTAATTACGATGGAAGCAGCGCCGGTCGCGATCTTCCACAAAGCCGTGGCCCGCTCTTCCTGGATTTCCGGGTGAGGCGAGAGGTTCTCGAACGGAAGCACGTCGTAGCACGGCAGTTTGACCACCGAGCCGGGTGCTGGGCCACCGGTTAGCTGGCAAAAGGCCTCGATCACCGGCAGCATCTCCTCCGCTGCCCGGTTGTCGCGCACCAGTACCAGCAGCGGCCGTGATGCCATGCGCGCCAGCACCGCTATGTATAGAGACTTGGCTGCTGGAGTGAGCCCGGAGACACAAATCCGCCCCGCGCCGGCTTCCGACCCCGCCTCCAGGGTCCCTGGCATACCCGCTTTGGGTTTGCTGGGGTGGAGGTGGGTGGCCGTGCGCGCCAGAGCTTCTATCTTTTCCACGCCCGCAAAGAGCTCGCGGACGAACGGCAGGACCATGGAGATTTGATTGTAACAGTTGCGCCGGTCTGCAGTTCTGTCGGCAGGTTCTACACAAGACTCATCTTGCCAGCGGCAGAGACTCGGTCTCCAGAGTCTTCAAATCCATGATTTCTGATGCGTGCTGTATGTCAATTCCGCCCACGCGGCCTTC
>DASQXC010000346.1:0-2528 GCA_035639935.1 Terriglobales bacterium | reverse complement strand
TCCCGCTCGATCGCCTTGGGATCGCTCTTTAACTCGCGTATGCGCTGCGCGATGCGTTCATTCTCCCGCTGTAGCCGCACGACGTCCTGCTGGAACTTCTGGCGCTCGGCACGTTTCTGCTTGTAGGCCAGCATGCCATTTGCCCCGAACACCACGTGATAGGACAGCATCACGGCCAGCAGCGACACGCCGAGCGTCGCCAGCTTCCGCCGGCAGCTGTAGAGCCGTTCTCCGGCATCGAGCAGGAACCGGTGTTGCATGATGAAGTTTGCTAGCCGCTCCCAGCCCATTAGTGGAAGATCCAGTCCTTGGCCTGACCGCTCAGCCTTACCAAATCATCGCGGGAGCGCGCCTCTGTGTAGACGCGCACCAGCGGTTCAGTGCCCGAGAGCCGGTAACACACCCACGAGCCGTCCGCGAACAGCAGTTTCAGCCCGTCGGTGCGCACCACCTCGGCGACAGTGCGCCCATAGAACTCGCGCGGCTCCGCCTTCAGCTTGCTAGTGAACAGCTCTTTGACTTCCGGCGTCAAGCGGAAGTTCTCCCGCAACGGGTAAAAGGAACCAATCTTGCTAAACAGGATCTGCAACTGCTCGCGCAGCGGCTTGTGACGGCGCGCCACCATCTCGGCAGCCAGCAACCCCGCGAGAATACCGTCCTTCTCCGGGACATGGCCGCGGATCGACAGCCCCGCGCTTTCTTCCCCGCCAATCACAATCTTGTCTTCCTTGATGAGCTCGCCGATGTACTTGAAGCCAACCGGCGTCTCGTGCAGCTCAATGCCGTGGTGGCGAGCCAGGGCATTGATGAGGTTAGTAGTGGCCACAGATTTCGCCACGCCGTTCTTCCAGCCGCGTGTCTCGACGAGGTAGTCAAACAGCAGCGCGATCAGGTAGTTGGGCTGGAGGAAGGAGCCGTCTTCGTCCAGGATGCCGAAGCGGTCGGCATCCCCGTCGGTAGCGATGCCGATCTGCGCGTTGGTTTCCCCCATTTTACGGCGCAGATCGGAGAGCAAACGGTCGTCGGGCTCGGGCGCGTGCCCGCCGAACAGCACGTCGCGGTAGTCGTGGACCGTCCACACCTGCACGCCGAGGTCGCGCAGCAGCGAGTCGGGATAACCGCGAGCCGCCCCCCACAGCGGATCGAAACACACGCGCAAACCCGCTTTGCGGATGGCCTCCAAGTCCACCAGTTCGCCTAATCGCGCTAAATACGCGGCGCGAACCTCTATGTTGCTGGGCTGAGCACCTTGGGCCGAGGACGGCTGACCGTCAACTTGCGCGATCTCCGCCTCGATTTGGTTGGTCACCTCCGGCAGTGCCGGGGCGCCGTCCGGGGTCGAGAACTTAATGCCATTGTATTCCGGCGGATTGTGGGAGGCGGTGAAGTTGATCGCGCCGTCCGCTTGTGAGCGGATCACTTCGTAGGAGATAGCCGGCGTGGGCGCAGGCTCGCCGATCACCAATGGTGTGATGCCGTGGTTCGACAGAATCTCAGCCGCCATCGCGACCAAGGTCTCGCCCAGGAACCGCGGATCACGGCCCACAATCACACGTGCGCCACGCGGCTTTTGCGAGTCCACGTACCGCGCGATTCCGGTGACCGCGCGGCGGGCGTTGCAGAAGGTAAACTCTTCCGCAATGACCGCGCGCCAGCCGGAAGTGCCGAACTTGATCTGGGTTGTCATATAGAATTCGAGCGCGCCAACGCATTGTAAATGACCGACAAACGAATCGTACTGAGCACTGCCGGATCGGACGAAGAAGCGCGGAACATTGCGCAGGCGCTGGTCGAGCGCCGCCTGGCGGCCTGCGTCAACATCGTGGGTCCGGTGCACTCAGTGTACCGTTGGAAAGGTGCGGTCGAGAATGCGCCCGAGCACCTGCTGCTTATCAAGACCACCGAGGCAGCTTTCCCCCGCGTGCGTGATGCTATCCGCGAGCTACACTCCTACGAACTGCCCGAGTGCCTCATGCTGAGCATCGAGGCCGGGAGCGAAAATTATCTGAAGTGGATCGGGGAATCGGTCGATCGGGAGACCGGGTGATCGGGTCGTCGGGTGATCGACAGAGAAACCTATGTTTCTCCGCGTCCTCTGCGTTTAATCTTTCGACTTCCGGCCGCTTAGATTGAGACGCCAGTAGTCCAACGTGAACGGCGGATCATCATTGCCAGCTTGGAGTGCGAATTCGTCCAGGAAGCGGTCCCGCAGGACTGGATGGGAAATGCGCGCAATGTGGCTGTGCAGCGTCACCGTGGCCAGGAACTCCTTGTACTCCTGCGCATCGGCTAGGATCGCAGGTGATTCCTCGATCCAGGTATTGACCTCGATGAAGCCGGCCGCGCGCATGCGGCGTGCAGTATTGATTTCGTCCTCATAGTGCGTAGGTGGATGCCAGCCTTCGAAGAAGGGCGCGAACTCCGGCTGCGACATCAGCTTCACGGCGCGCTCTCGCACACGCGCGAGGTTGGGACCGCCGCCGCACTGGGCCTCCAGCCAGCCTCCCGGCTTGAGGGCGCGGAACAGG
>DASQXC010000345.1:0-2869 GCA_035639935.1 Terriglobales bacterium | reverse complement strand
TCGGGCGCCGAGCCGTGCACCGCCTCAAAAATCGCACAATGCTCGCCGAAATTTGCCCCCGGGACTAGGCCGAGTCCGCCCACGAAGGCCGCGCACAGATCGGAGATGATGTCGCCGTAAAGGTTCTCCAGGAGCAGCACGTCGTACTGATAGGGGTGCATTACCAACTGCATGCAGGTGTTGTCCACGATATGCTCGCCGTAGGTGATCTCCGGGTATTCTTTGGCAACGTTGCGCGAGCAACGCAAGAAGAGCCCGTCGGAGAGTTTCATGATGTTGGCCTTGTGGATGGCGTGGATCTTCCTGCGGCCGTGACGGCGCGCGAATTCGAAGGCGAAGCGCGCGATGCGTGTCGAGGCCTTCTCAGTGATGATTTTCAGGCTCTCCACTACACCGGGCACAACCTCGTGCTCGATGCCCGAATACAGGCCCTCAGTGTTCTCACGGATGATCACGAGGTCTACGCCGGGGTAGCGCGTCGGCAAACCCGGCAGGTTTTGGATGGGGCGAAAATTGGCGTAAAGCTCGAACCGCTTGCGCAACGCCACGTTGACCGATGGAAAACCGCCGCCGATAGGCGTAGTCACCGGCCCCTTCAGCGCCACGCAGGTGCGCTCGATGGAATCGATCAGCGCCGCAGGGATGTGCTCGCCATACTTCTGGTAGGCTTCAGCGCCTGCGTCCTGCTTTTCCCATTCCAGCCTGGCCCCGCTGGCATCGAGGACGCGGACTGCCGCCGAAGTGACCTCCGGCCCGATGCCGTCGCCGGGAATGAGGGTGATTCTATGTGCCATACTTCTGCGGGCTGCACCCCAAGTGTTGATTGCCACTGCTAGTTGCTTTTTCCGCTCGCCTTCGGGTGCGTCAATGTTGGCTCCTTCGTCTTCAGCAGCCCTTTCAGCTCCGCCATGAACTCGCCCACGTCCTTGAAATCCAAGTAAACCGAGGCGAAGCGCACGTAAGCTACCTTGTCGATTTTTTTCAGCCGAGCCATGATCAGCTCGCCGATGACGCTGGTTCTGGCCTCGCGGTCCGGAGAATCGATGACCAGGCTTTCGGCTTCGTTGACGATCTGTTCCAGCTTGCCCATGGGCACCGGCCGCTTTTCGCAGGCGCGCAACAGCCCCGAGAGCACCTTCTGGCGTTCGAATTTCTCGCGCCTGCCGTCTTTCTTCACCACCATGTAGGGGATCTCGTCAATGCGTTCGTAGGTGGTGAAGCGTTTGCCGCACTTCAGGCACTCGCGGCGGCGGCGGATCGATTCCGCCTCCCTGCTCTCCCGCGAGTCCACCACCTTGTCATTGGCGAATCCACAAAACGGACATTTCATGAAGGCTTCTGCCGTCCTGATCTCATTCTAACAGTGGAGAATTGAGTCATTGAGCCATTGGATCATTGGGATCGGGCTTACTGGCGCAAGGAATCAATGACTCAATGGCTCAGTCGCCCAATGGCTCAATTTCCCGGGCTGCCTTCGATCTCCGCCACCCGCTCCGGTGCGCTCTCCCGGCTGAGCTTGGTGAGTGAGACGTGCTCGCGATGTGCAAGAATCAGCCCCGTGGGGATAACCATCATGAAGCTGATCAGCCACAGCATGATTCCGCAACTGAGCGCCGTTTCCCTGGGAACATCAAACAAATAATTAATGCCGCCGATGGTGGCAATTTGCATGCCCCCGCCGATGGCCGGAAGTTGCACTACAGATCCGATCATGCTCAGACCGATAATCAGAAGCACGTTCCAGACCGTCAGCTCGTCCAGTGGAGAGCCATAGGCATGCATTACCTGGCGATACGTCAGGGCGATCAGCAGCCAGATCAATAGAGAAAGCGCACATAATTGGGCGAACGACCCAAGGTCATGGATGGTGTTCAGTCCTTCGCTAAACGCGAACACCTTCTCTTCAGCGAAGTGCGCCAGTTTCGGAGCTGTGGCCGCGAATCGTCGGTGCGTCCAGCGCGCTACGCCGTTAGCATTGCGCCGCACTACATAAGCGCTTCCCGCCAACAACAGTACCAATATGACGAGAATGATCCCGGCGAAATCGACTAAGATGCGGCCTGTTGCCTGTATCGTGAAGGCATGAAAAACGTGAAAATCGTGGCGATAGGCATTGAGCAGAGGGTACTCGCTTAGGTCCATATTGAAAATCTCGATGCTCATCAGCACCGCGAAGGAACCGATGTCGAAAATGCGCTCTACCGCCCACACCGCAATCTGCGATGAGATACTCAGACGTTGTCTGCGCGCGATCAGGTAGGGACGCGCGAATTCGCCGGGGCGTCCCAGAAGCGCCAGCCCGGCAAAGCCGATTATCGTAGGCGATATCAGGCTCCGGGCTCTCGCCTGGCATACTGGCCGCAAGAACACCTTCCAGCGCAGCGCGCGCAACAGATAAGTGACATAGATCAGCCCGACCGCGCTCAACAGGTACGCCTTGCGGGTGTCCTCCGTCTGGTCCCAGAAAACGTCCCAGTCGAAATGCCGCCATTGCCGGAACTGCATGTAAACCAGCACGCCCAGTGCCGCCAGAACGACTATGGAGATGATGATTCGCTTTCTGTTCATTCGTCTATTGCGATGCGGCTAAGGTGTGGAGCGGCGTGTGAGGCCAAGATCGAACTAACTGACTGCACCACAAAGCCCGATGTGACCGCCGAAGCGCAGATTGATGGGGGATTCAAGCTACTTGGCGACAGGAACTGCGGGTTTATGGTTTTCCGGCTTCGTCTCTGTCGTACTTTTCTCCGATGTGGCAGACGGAACCGCCGTCTTGCCGTTCTGTCTGGCGGCAGAGCGAGCTGCCAGTTTGGTGCGGTTGAAGTCCTTGATCACGCGCGCCACATAGGCGTGCGTCTCGCGGTACGGC
>DASQXC010000344.1:0-4527 GCA_035639935.1 Terriglobales bacterium | reverse complement strand
GGGTGATGTTCGGCCTCGAGAACAAGGATTTGATGCTTTAATTTGAATCTTCTTTGTTACGATGAACTAAGGCTGCGTAAGTCCCGTGGGGGCGGCGCGCCGCGCATTTCCAAGCGGCGCTGAAGGGAGTTCGACTGGTCTCGTTGACCATTGACCGAGCGCCAATGGGGTTGCGCAGTGCGGTCGGGTCACTGCTTGAAAGAGACGCCCCGTGTCACCACCCCACCCTGGAAATTGGAGACTTGGGGCGTGGCGCACGTTTCTTTGGAAACAACGGCCGCCTTCCCAGATTCGACCGTTACGCTAGCTGTTGAAACTGTAACGCGGGCGGGCCCGGTCATCGTCACAAATCGCTGTAGCCCGTGGTGGCAGACCTGCAGCTCGCTGTTTGCCATCAAATCAAGTCTTGCCCGGTCGCCGATGATGGAGGCAGTGTCCAGCAGGCTCGGGGTTCCGCGGACCGAGGCAAGGACGCGTCCACTCAGCGAAATGACATAGGCGACGTCGGGAGTTGGCTCCTGCGCTGCCGACGGCGAGAAGGCTCCGCTCAACGCGATGGCCGATAAGAGGACCACGGCCCTGGTCACCTTCGCAGAAATCATAGGCCTTCCCCTTCGTTATCGAGGGCCGGAGGGCTGCCGGCTGGGGCCGAGGAAGACGACCGCCGGACATCCGAACGGCACTTTCAGGAGCAGGCTAGCACTGACCTGATCGGCGCGATGTGACGCCCATCACAAAAAGCTTGCCGGGATGTGATGGCGATCACAAAACCGTCGAATCTGATACCGCTGCGGTCAAGAAGACACTCAACCGGGGCGAACTGCCTTTCAAGGAAGTGCTGCTCGGCCAAGGCAAAGCGGCTTTTTGTGACCGCGATCATCGCTGCTCTCCTGTGCGTGCGCCATAACGTCGTGCATTCGTCAGTGGCGCTATCGAACCGAAAGGAGAAGTCATGAACACGCTTCGCAACAAAGCGATTGCAGCCGTTGGACTCGCTGTCCTGGCACTGCCGAGCACGGCGTTCGCCGAGTTCAAGCCATCGGCGGAATTGCGGTCCGCCTGCATGAGCGATGCAATGAAGCTGTGCAGCGCTTCGCTGTTCAGCATGGACAGCGTCCATGCGTGTCTGCAAAAGAAAAAGTCCCAAGCGAGTCCGAAATGTCAGGCGGCATACGACGCTGACTCGAAGAAGTCTGCGCAGCGATAGACTTTATTACTAGCCGCTCCGCTCGTCACAGGGTCAGCTGGGTCTGGGTTGTCCCTGTGGCTGCGCGTCAACGTCGCTCGTGCGGGAAATAATTTGCGCGAGCGTGACATATCCCCGAGACAGGGCTGACGGTGGGAAATTAGAAGAATTTCGGGGAGGGGCGGGGAGCTTAGTTCGGTCCCGCCTTACACACGTGCACCTGCAAATCGCCGTCATGTGGGGCAGGTTCTCCCACGAATTGCCATGGGCGTGAACGCATCAGTGTGGTGACCCCCAGCTCGCCGCCCGGCACGTCCCGCTTTAGCGAGGCCGATTTTCTCCCCGTAATTTCGGTCGTATGTCGTGGTCGGAGGCCCTAGGGGGAAGACATCCCGCACCCACGCCACGGGCGAGGCTGTGCGCAATATCGAATAAGAGCTAGCATCCGACCGGCATGACCGTGTTTGGATCGAGGCAGTTGTGCGGGATAAGCACTCACAGAGCGAACGGCAGGAGCCGGCCCAGGAGGACGTTGGAAAGATCGATCACTCAAGCTACGCCCGTCTTCTTGGTCAGGTCGATCTGTTCAAGGGGCTCGAAAGGGTAACGCTCGCTAAGCTCGCGGCGCACCTTGAACCCCTGTCTTATCCGTCCGGTTCGATCATCTTCCGCCAGGCTGAACCGGCAGATGCCTTTTATCTCGTCGCGCGTGGCGCGGTTGGCGTCTACGTTACTGCCCAGAGCGGCACCGCCGAAACGCCGGTGAAGATGCTCCACGCCGGTGCACCATTCGGGGAAATGGCGCTCCTCACGAACAGCGCAAGAGCCGCGACCATAAAGGCCGAGACCGATTGCGAGGTTCTACGCTTGGACCGCAGCTCGTTTCTCGATCTCGTGCGGGACCATCCGGGAGTGGCGCTTTCAATTGCCGCTACTCTCAGCCGCCGTTTGGCCGCCACCCCGGATCAACATGACGAATGGCACGTCGCAGCTGTCACTGACTCACCTCCCCGAGCTGACCTGGGGATTGCGGCCCTTGCACGCCCAGGATGGCGGCCTGGGAGACGAGGGTTGGCCCTCCTCGCCGCATTGGTCATCCTTCCGCTTGGCTGGATACTGCCGCCGCCCGCTGGGCTATCGGCGGCTGCATGGCATGCGCTGATCGTCTTGTTGGCCGCGTTGCCAGCGCTTGCGCTTGACGCGCTGTTGGAAAGCGTGCTCGCGTTTCTGGTGGCCGGCGCTTGGGTCGTGTTCGGCGTCACCACGTCCACCGCCGCGCTGAGCGGTTTCGCCAGCGCGAATTGGGTCTTCGTTGTCGCAGCGCTCATCATCGCCGCCGCCATCACCTCGACGGGCGTGCTCTACCGATTGGCGCTGGAAAGTATCGCCCATGTGCGCGGCGGATTCGCCGGCGAGGTGGCGGCACTTTCGCTGGCGGGGCTGTTGGTGGGCCCTGCGGTGCCGAATACGACCGGACGCGTCATCATGATTGCGCCCATGCTGAAGGACCTGATCGAGGGGCTCGGATACCGTCCACACTCCACGGCTGCCGCCGGACTGGCCATGGCGGCTCTGATCGGCTTCGGCCAAATGGCAGCGACGTTTCTCACCAGCTCGATGACGGCACTCATGGTGCTGGCGGTGTTGCCGGCGACTGCGCGGCAGGATGTGAATTGGATCACCTGGGCCCTGTATGCCGCACCCGTTAATGTCGTTCTTTTCGGCGGATTGCTTGCATCCATACTCTGGCTCTACCGCCCGGCGGAGCGGCCGGCGTCCTACAAACGGGCAGGCTCGCTCGCGCTGCAGCGGGCGCTGCTCGGCCCAATCTCACGCGAGGAGAAGATCGCGCTAGCCGTCGGCATCGGCCTGATCGTCGGCTGCATGACAGAGCCTCTTCACGGGATGGATCTGCCGTGGATCGCGGTTCTAGCAATGGCGGTGCTGACCGCAACTGGGCTCGTCACCGTCAACACGCTGCGGTCCGTGAACTGGAACTTTGCCCTTCTGTACGGCGTCCTCATCAGCCTTGCCACTGTATTCCGCCAGACAAGGCTCGATGGCTGGCTTGCTGACCGCATCAGCGGCGCGGGCGGCGACTTGTTGGGGTCGCCGTCCATGTTCGTGATCGTTTTGGCCGTGCTCTGCTTAGCAATCAGCTTGTTTATAAGGTGGCAGGCAGCTGCCCCGCTCGTCACCATAGCTCTCGCGCCAGTTGCCAGCGCGTCCGGAGTCCATCCGTTCATCGTCGGGCTGGTTGCCGTAATCGCCTGCAATACCTTCTTCCTGCCGTATCAGAGCACTTCCTATCTCGCGCTCTACGCCGGCACCGCCGGCAAAGTTTTCACGCACCACCAGGCCCTACCAATGGCGCTCGCTTATGCCCTCTGGACGATGATCGCGATCATTGTCAGCGTGCCGCTGTGGCGGCTCATGGCCTTGCTATAAACCTGTGCTGACAGCGGCGCTGCGTTGCTCGCGTGTAATCTATTGGAATTACCCAAAAGCACCGTCGCTCCAAGTGAGTTCGTCTTATTGCCGAGCCGAAGCTTCGGTAGCGGTCACAGCTCGAACGCGATCTCCGTCGCGGAGGAATGCTCCCGCACGCGCGACCACCGTCTCGCCTTCGGCGAGGCCTTCACGAACCTCCGCCTGACCCTTCTCCAGCAGACCCATGCGCACCCGTCGGCTTTCGATCCGACCACTGCGCGCGACTTGAACGACGGCGCCGCCCGGTCCGTAGAGCACTGCGGAGAGCGGAATTGCAGGGGCGCAGCGCTGCCCGATTTGCACCGTCGCACGGCCGAACGCACCCGCGCGCAGTCGCGAATCGCTGCCGACGAAAATACGCACTTGGCCAAGTTGGGTGGTCGGATTGATCGCTCCCGAGAACAGTCGCACCTTGCCCGGTAATTCTCCGACGCCGATGATCTCCACTTTGGCGGATTGATCCACGGCCAGACGGGCCAGGGTCCTGACCGGTATTTCGGCCAGCAATTCCATCTCTCCTTGCCCTGCGATCCGGAATAGCGGTTCTGCCTGTGCCGATGCGACATTTCCAACGACGGCGGACGCGGAAGTGACGACCCCGGCCGCAGGTGCCCGTACCATGACCCCACTGGCGGCGTCTTGTCCTTCACCGGCCGTGAGCCGTGCCAGATTCTTTCCGGAAGTGACGCTCTCGCCGGGCTGGACGAGCACTTGGGCGATCTGCAATCCCTCGCGTTCCGGCCGCACCAGAATTTCGTTCCTGGGAGCGAGCACCCCGGTTACCTGCAGCGTGTCGGCGAAGCACATGCGCTTGGCCGCCACCACCGTGACGGCCAGCCCCGAGGATGCAC
>DASQXC010000343.1:0-2831 GCA_035639935.1 Terriglobales bacterium | reverse complement strand
CTCCAAGAACCAAGAACAGCAACCAAGGCTGCGATTCTCACCGTTACTTCAGAAGGCATTCATCAAGGCGTTATGGCGGGCTGCATCAGCCTCTTGATCGGATACACCAACGTAAGCCATGGTGGAATTGATGGAACGGTGCCCGAGTGCCCGTTGTACTTTCGCTAGATTCACATCCCGACGAACCATGTGGGTGGCGAGCGCGTGTTTGAGAACGTGCGGATGGCTCTTGTGGTCGGGCAGGCCCGCGTCACGAGCAATCTGGCGGAAAATCCGATAAAACTGTGTGCTGGTAAGATGGCTGCCCTTCTGTGATGTAAACAGGGCGTCTCCGCAATCTGTGGGGCGGACGGCAAGCCATTCCTTGAGGGCTTTGACTTCATCCAATAGCGGGATTCCACGGTGCCTTTCTAGCTCCTGAATCGTGAACAGGCTTCCTTTCAGCCGCTGAATGGACAACACCCGCATATCCAGGTCAGTCACGACGAGGAGCATTGTGCAGGTCCGCGCTCCGGCAGGATTGGGATCAACCGCAGACTCTATATGAATCCCCGCAAATGCGCGTGCAACTGGGCAACCCATTGCCTTAAGGCTCGATAGCTTTGGCATTTGTCTTGCTTCGTAAGGTCCAAATAGAAGACGAATACGAATGATGGTCAAACATTTTGCGTCGGAAAGATGAGGATCTTCTATGGACATCGGTTTGCTTATCTTGAGGCTCACTACGGGCTTAACGCTTGCTGCGCATGGAGTACAGAAGTTGTTCGGCTGGTTCGGTGGGCCCGGCCTTGATGTCACCGGTGGGTTTTTCACGATGTTTGGCTTTCCGCCGGGGCGACGACACGCGCTGGCAGCGGACTTTCTATCGAGGCAGTCGTGGGTGTGTAGACCGGCACAATGCAACCAACACACCGGCCGCAGCCATACACGTATATTCGAGCAGCATCACCCAGCCGGGAAGCGCTCCCTAACTCCGCCCAAGCGCGCGCCAGTGCCACATGAGGTAAGTGGGGAAAATGCTCGCGAACTCACACAGCACAAATCCAACGTTCAGAGCAAACGTGGACTCGTGAATCGCGGTTACTACGAGGAAGAAAAGCTGCGCTGCCGCCGGATATGGGCTCGGCAGGGCAGCCTACGTGGCTGGTTATGCGGAGCGCCGTCGGTTCGCCGCTATTCGCTATGATGACCGCGACCGCTCCGGGTGTCGTGAGTTCCCATGGGCGGTGCTGCGCAGCCGACTGGCAACGGTGCTCGACGAGCACGGTATAGCATTTGAAGTGGTTGTGAGCGGGGCGGTTGGGCAGCAAACGTCGCGTCGCCTCGCAGAAGAAGTCAACTCTTGAGTTTTTAGCCACCGCCAGCCTAGCGCGACAACCGCTCGGGACGCTTGCCGCCCGCAGCGCTCGCGGAAACCCCAGTGGCAGGACGAGGCCCCGGCCGGGAGAAGTAGCTGCTGGCGTTCAATGGCGATGGGGAAGGCGAAGCCCCTAAGTTCGTCAGCAGTTCGCTTGAGGTTATAGCTGCCCGTGGCCGCATTGGTGAGGGTGACTGTAGCTTTCGGAACGACGGCTCCCGAGGGGTCAGTGACCTGACTCACGATCGTGCCGGTACCGGTGCCTGTAGCCTGTGCCGAGACCTGGTAGTAGAAATTGCGCGCCTTTGACAGTCGAAGGTGAGTGCAATGCCCAAAACGCGCGGCCGCGACATTGGTCTGCGCAGTCGCGATCAATGAACAAATCAAAGCCAGAGTTACAGTCGTCCGGCTCAGGCGTAGGGATCCACTGACGAAAGCTTTTGCGCAAGCTCCGGCGTCACACGCTGGCGATTACGATAGGCGATATTGGCCATGTGGCCCGCAATGGCCGACTTGTAACCAAGATCCACGGATGCGTTTGGCGTCTGGCGTGTGCGCACACATTCGATGAAGTTCTGCATGTGATTCTGGTCGCGGGATTCGCCGGTCAAAGCCACGCCGTCGGGGCGGTTCACCTTCTCCGGGTAATAGCGCACAGCCGAGGCCGAGCGCCCGGTCACCATGTCGGTGGGCCCCCAAACGTGTTCGATGGCGCCGTCGCTGCCCAGCAGGCGCTCCGCCAGCCCGAAGTGGCTGTTGTTGAAGCGCGAGTTCCAGGTGACCACGACGTCGTTGGGAAAGTCGAGTATCACGGAGATAGTGTCCGGCACCTCGCGGCCATCCTTTTCGGAGAACACGCCACCCGACATGTAGGCCGCGGTCGGCAACGGCAGATCGAGCGCCGAGATGATCCACGCCATCTGGTGCACCATGTTCTCGGTGATGTTGCCGCCGGAAAACTCCCAGAACAACCGCCAGTTGATGAACCTGTAGGGGTCGAAGGCCCGCGCTTTGCGGCCGTTCAGGAAGGCGTCCCAGCGGACGTTTTCGGCGGTGCAGTCGGGCGGTATCGGGCGCACCCACTGCCCTTTTCCGTGAGGGGTGTTGCGGCTCATCCAGGAATCCACCTGCGTGATCTTGCCGGTCAGTCCCGCCTTGATCCACTTGCGCGCATCCGCCAGCGCGCCCGAACTCTGGTGCTGCAATCCGATGCCGATGACCTGTTTTGATTTCTTCGCCGCGGCCAGGCAGCGGTCCGCTTCCGCGATGGAATACGTCATGGTCTTCTCGCAGTAAAGGTCTTTGCCGGCCGCGACCGTATCCAGGAAGTGCACAGCGTGCAAATGAAGCGGAGTGGCGACGATCACAGCGTCAATGTCATTCATGTCAAGCAGCCGCCGGTGGTCATTGACCGCGCGGATGCCCGGCGCGAGCTGCTTGGCTTCCTCTTGACGACGCGTGTAGACGTCCGCAA
>DASQXC010000342.1:0-2457 GCA_035639935.1 Terriglobales bacterium | reverse complement strand
GGTCGCGGCTCTCCAATGCTGATTTCCAGGTCAGCCATGGGCGGGTTTTCCTCCGACAATCCACCGCGATGGAGGACGCCTCAACCACGCTCTCGCTCTTCGAGTTCATTGCACGCCACGGGCTCAAGATCAGTCGCGACGCCGAGCACCGTATCGAAAAAGCTTTGCCGCTGCTGCGCCAAAGTTTGCCGCGCCTGCCGCTCTGGGAGCACCTGCGGGTGATCCTTACGCTGCGCTATGCCGCTGATGCTTTGCGTGCTCTGCATCGCACCGGCCTGTTGACGCTGCTGTTGCCGGAGTTCCATGTCATCGATGCGCTCATCATCCGCGACTACTATCATCGTTACACGGTGGACGAGCACACCTTCCTCGCAATCGAGAACCTGCATCGTCTGCGGGAGTCGGAGGATACCTGGGGCAAGCGCTTCCGCGAGATCTTGGCTGAGACCGAGCGTCCGGAGTTGCTGTTCCTGGCGTTGCTGACACACGACCTCGGCAAGGGCATGCCGGTCGCGAACCACATCACCGGCAGTCTGCAAGCACTCGATCAGATCCTGATGCGATTGGCACTGGATGATGAGGTCGATGATACTGTGCGCTTCCTGGTTTCCAGCCATCTGGAAATGTCGATGACGCTGTCCCGCCGCGACATCTTCGATCCGGAGACGGTCCGCGGATTCGCCGCCAAAGTGGGCACCCCGGAGCGGCTGAAGATGTTATGCCTCCTCACCTATGCTGATATCAAGTCTGTCAATCCCGAAGCGTTGACGCCGTGGAAAGCGGAAATGCTGTGGCAGTTCTATATCGCCACGTTGAATCACATGAACCGCAGTCTTGACGACGAGCGCGTCCCCGCCGAGCAGATCGAGTTCCCAGGGCACGCGCTTCAAGCGAGCGCTTCCGAAGGGCTCCAGCAATTTCTTGCGGGGTTTCCCAGGCGCTATCTCCTAACCCATTCGCCGGCGCAGATAGCAGAGCATCTGCGCATGGCGGAGGCGCTACCCGAAGCTTCAGTGCAGTTGTCGCTGCGGAAAACCTCCCATCTTTATGGCCTCACGGTGGTCACGCCCGACCGCCCGATGCTATTCGGCAACATCGTGGGTACGCTGGCGGCTTGGGGGATGAACATCGTCAAGGCGGATGCGTACTGTAATCACGCCAGAATCGTGCTCGACACGTTCTATTTCGCCGACCTTTTCCGCACCTTCGACCTGAACCCCTCGGAGATTGAGCGCTTCGAGAACAACCTGCGGGCGGTGCTCAATGGGGAGGTGAGCGTGGCAACGCTCATGGCGGGCAGGGCTAAGCCGGGCGGCGCGCGCACCCCCAAGGTGACGGTGTCACCGCAAATCACCTTCGATGACCAGTCGGCATCGCACAGCACACTGCTGGAGTTGGTAGCGCAGGATCGCCCCGGCCTGCTGTACAACATCAGCTCAAAACTGGCGCAGCACGGGTGCAATATCGAAGTCGCGCTCATCGATACCGAAGGCCAGAAGGCCATCGATGTGTTTTACCTGACAATCGGCGGCGCGAAGCTCGATGCCGCCCGCCAGCAAGCACTGGCCGAGGCGTTGCTACAGGATATCTGATAGGGTTTCTTTTGTTGTTCCGAGAGGACTTTAGTCCACGAGGAATCTGCTGTTGTTTGTCATGGATTTCGACGTTCTCACCACGTTTGTCGAGGTGGCCAAGCTGAGGAATTTCTCCCGCGCGGGAGAAAAAGTGTTCCGCTCGCAGTCAGCGGTCAGCGCGCAGATCCATCAGTTGGAACAGGAGTACGGCGAGAAGCTGCTCGACCGCGCCGGCAAAACCGTGAACCTGACGCCCGCCGGCGAGGTGCTGCTGGATTATGCGCGGCGGATGCTGAGCCTGCGCGATGAATCCTTGCGCGCTGTTGCCGACCAGAACGCCAGCCCGCGCGGCATCCTCGCCTTTGGCGCTAACGAAGCCACCTGCCTCTACGTGATGCCGGACGTTTTCGCCGAGTACGCACGTCTTTATCCCGCGGTGCAGATCAACATTTATCGCAACTTCAGCCGCAAGATCGTGGAGCGGATCGAGTCCGGCGCCCTTGACGTAGGCGTGGTAACGCTGCCGGTGCGCTCTCCCAGCCTGAAGATCCACTCTATTTTCCGCGATCGCCTAATGGCGATGGTGAGCCCGCGCCATCCCCTGGCAAAGCGGACCGCGGTTTCGGTGGAAGAGATTGCGCAGCACCCGCTCATCTTTCCCAAGACCGGCTTCACGCGCCAGATGCTCGACAAGCTATTCCGCCCCTATGCATTGCGGGTCACGATGGAGCTGCCCAGCGTGGGGATGATCAAGAACTTCGTGGCCGCGGGGCTGGGCGTCAGCCTGATCAGCGCCACCTTTGCACAGGCCGAAGCTCGCGCGGGGCAGGTGATCCTGATCCCGCTCAAGGGCGTCGAGCTGTGGCGGGAACTGGGGCTGATC
>DASQXC010000341.1:0-13197 GCA_035639935.1 Terriglobales bacterium | reverse complement strand
TTTGCCAGCTTCGCTCCGTACTCGTCCTCGACGTTGAGAATGGCCACGCGCGGCGGGTCGGTGCCGCAGCCGCGAAACAGCGTGGCCTTGGAATCGAAATAGCGATCCATCGTTTGGTGATAGTCGAGGTGGTCGCGCGTGAGATTGGTGAAAACCGCCACGTCGAACGGTATCCCGTAAACGCGCTGCTGCTCGAGAGCGTGGGACGAGACTTCCATTACCGCCTCGCTGGCTCCTGCCCGCAAGGCTTCGGAAAACAGCCGCTCGATATCCAGTGCCTCCGGGGTGGTGTGCGGCGCAGGCAGAACTTTGCCCGCCACGTGGTACTCGACTGTACCGAGCAGAGCGCTCGTGCGGCCGGCGGCGTGCAGGATGGACTCCAGCAAATAGCTGGTTGTGGTTTTACCGTTGGTGCCCGTAATGCCGGTGATGCGCAGTTTCTCCGCCGGGCGGTGATAAAAATTGGCGCTGATGCGGGCGAGCGCGCGTCGACCATGCGGAACCTGCGCCCACGCCACCCCCGGCCGCGGCTTTTCCTGCGCGGAGTCCGTGACGATGGCGACGGCACCGTCGGCTATGGCTGCGTCAATATAGCGGTTGCCGTCAGTGGCCTCGCCACGCATCGCCACGAAGCAGTCGCCTCGTTTGACGCGGCGCGAGTCATATTCCACCCCGGAAATTTCTGCGTCGCCGCTCTGCAACAGGACTTCTGCCCCATCCAGAAGATGAAGGAAGGTCATTGTTGTGAGAAATTATAGCTGAGCAGATATCTTCCAGCGTTGTAGAGACGCAGCATGCTGCGTCTCTACGCGGCCCTTACCAAACTGTCATGGCGCGAAACGGACGGCGACCCGTCCTCCGGGAGCGATATGTGAACCGGCCGCCGGAGCCTGCTCGCGGGCCACGCCCTCGCCGATCACGTCAATATCAAATCCCGCTTCCTGTGCCAACTCCACAGCAGCGCGGACGGGCTTGCCGATCAGCGATGGCACCACCAGACCGCCGCTCTCCACATCCATCACCACCGTTCCTGGCCCAGATGGAATGCTCGCTTGCTGCTGCGGCGAGACTGCTGGCGAGGCCGAGGGCATTTGCATAACAGGAGTGGCCGAGGACGTGGCCGGTTTTAGCGCAGGCGAGTCGGCCACTGCCATCTCCATTCCACCGGCGAGGCGGTCGGGCGAGCCCTCGTCCAAGTCGGAATTCTTGAGCTTGCTTGCGAGTGCGGGCGGCGCCTTCACGTCCAGATCGTGGGGAACATTCAGATACTCCAGCGCCTGCTGCATGACGCGCTGGAAGACGGGGGCAGCGACTTGCCCGCCCTGATGCAACCCCACAGCGGAATCGAGAATTACCACCACCGTGAGCGCGGGATTATTGATAGGTGCAAACCCGGCGAAAGAGCCCACGTACTTGGTGCGCGAGTAGGCGCCGGTGGCGGGATCAACCTTCTGCGCCGTTCCCGTCTTGCCGGCAGAGCTGTAGCCGTCTAGTTGCGCCTTTCGCCCGGTGCCGCGCAGCACCACCTGTTGCAGCATCATCTTCATTTGTGCCGCAGTAAGCGGCGAGATCACCCGCCGCTGATCAACAACGGGCGCCTTGGCGCGATAAGCAGCCTCCCGCAATCGCCCCTGGGGCGCGGCCACAATGTGTGGCGGCAGCCACACGCCGTCGTTGGCAATGGTGGAGATGAGTCCCGCCAGTTGCACCGCCGAGATGCCGATCTCCTGGCCCATGGAGATGGCGCCGATCGAGACCTTCGACCAGCGGTTCACCGGCTTGGCCATCCCCCGCGTTTCCCCCGGCAGTTCGATGCCGGTCTGCGCACCGAAGCCGAAAGCGCGGATGTAGTGGTCAAAGCGTTCCTCGCCCAGGCGCAGCCCGAGCTTGATAGCGCCCACGTCGCTGGATTTGGCGATGATGTCCGTGACTGGAATGACGCCGAACTTCTCGTGGTCGCGAATGCGCATGCCGCCAATGACGATCGAGCCCATCTGGCAATCAATCATCTCATCGGGGCGCGTCAGCTTCTCCTCCAAAGCGGCCGCAACCGTCACGATTTTGAAAGTTGAGCCAGGCTCGTAGACATCGCTTACCGCGTGGTTCTTCAAAAACGCCGTCGGGACTTTGTTGAAGGTGTTGGGATTGAAGGTGGGACGGTTGGCCAGCGCCAGCACCTCGCCGGTGTGCGGGTTGGTGACAATAATGGTAGCCGCTACCGCCTTGGTCTCCTCCATAGCAACCTGAAGTTCGCGCTCGGCGATGTACTGGATGTTCTGGTCGATGGTGAGCACTACGTTCTGGCCGGGATCGGGCTGGCGCTCCACGTGTCCGAACCAGCGGCGGCGGGCGTCCATGCTGATCAGCATCTTGCCTGGCGTCCCACGCAGATGCTCGTCGTATCCGCGCTCGATGCCTCCCAGTCCTTCGTCGTCCATTCCCACATAACCCGTGACCTGCGCCCCCAATTCCCGCTTGGGATAGAAACGCTTAGGCTCCTTTTGGAAGTAGATGCCCTTCAGATTCAGCGCCCGCACGCGGGCCGCCAGGTCGGCATCCACCTTGCGCGCCACCCAGCAGAACCCGTGCGAGGCTCTGAGGCGCGCCAGGATCTCGCGGTGATCCACGTTGAGGATGCGTCCCAGCAGCGTGGCCGTGCCAGACTGATCGGGGATCTCTGCCGGGACGGCGAAGATCGAATCCACCGTCACCGACATCGCCAGCTCGCGCCCGCTGCGGTCATAAATGATGCCTCGTCGTGGTGAGACTTCCATAGTGCGCTGCTGCTGACGCTGGGCGCGTTGGGTGAAATCGCCGTAATGAAAGATTTGGAGATCACCCAGCCGCACGGCAATCGCGGCGATCCAAAGGACAAGAACTCCGCTCAGAGCGCGAAGGCGGCGCGTGTTGTCCCACGCTGATTTTTTTGAAAACGGTGTTGCCTCGGAAAGCAATAAGCGGAGGCGAGTGAGAGCTGACATTTGCGGCTGCTCGACCAGATAACACCCCACGCTTGGCAGAGACGGCCAATCACCCCAGCAAACCAAAGCAGGTTTGCTGGGGACCCGGCCAAGGGTGGGGCAACCTCAAGTAATCACTGTGACGACACCGCCGCCAAATTGCGCACCGTATCGGAGACACGCGCCATGACCGGGGCCCCCGGATCCATACTGTCAACACCGCCATCCAGGCGCATCACTTGCCCAGCCTGGGGCGCCGCAAGGCCCATCTGGCGCGCCAACAGGTCAATGCGTTGCGGGTCGCGCAGCGATGCCTCTTCCAGCCGCAGCGCCCGGTTCATCTCCAGCAGACCGTCATGCTGGGCGCGCAATTGCTCGACACGGTACCCGCATTCGATGGCGCCGAAGTGCTGGCAGGCGTACACCATCACCACTAGAAACAGCAGCACCGTGGTGCCAAGAAACATTGCCATTTCGCGGTTACGCTGGGGATCGCTCACTTTCACCAGACGCGAGTTATCGATGCGCTTAGCAAAGTAAATCTCCGGAGCCACGCCGCGTGATTGCGGGCGTACTGCTCTTGTGGATGCCGCCAGTCTCGCCATAAGTCAGGCTCCTATGCCACTTCCACCAGTTGTTCGCCGTAGGACTGTTCCAGCAGGCAGGCCAGCGGCATGCCTAAATCTTCATCCTTCAGGATTTCCGCCAGCTCCGCTCCTGCTGTTGCCGCGGTGGAGTACAAGCGCTCAGCGCGCTCCACCGTCGCAATCAGATCTTCGATCATTGTTCCCGTATACATCGTTCACCTCCGTAGTGCCTACCCAGCACCTGAAAACTTTTTTCGGGACAGCGCCGCTCCTAAAGGAGGGAAGGATTGGTCTGTGATCCCGCGCTGCGGGATTGCCCGTGTGTGGAGGCAACCGCCGTCCCGAAACTTGCGGCCGAACTGAACTTCGTTCGCCGCGGATTCACGCGGATAAACGCGGATCAGAAACCAGATCTTTTCAAATCCGCGTATATCCGCGTCCATCCGCGGCGGAGAAGTTCTCGCCGGCTAAACTCTTTCTGCCGCGCGCAACTTTGCGCTGCGGGATCTTGGATTGCGACCGACCTCGGCGGCGCTCGCGCTCACCGGCTTTTTCGTCAATACACGGTAAATGCCGCGACGCTCGCCTTCGCGGAGAGCATGCTTCACTCTCCGGTCTTCCAGTGAGTGGAAGCTGATGATCACCAGCCTTCCACCCGGTTTCAGCACCTGGGGCGCGCTCGCGAGCAGCGCCCCCAGGTCTTCCAGTTCGCGGTTTACGAAGATTCGGATCGCTTGAAAAATGCGGGTCGCCGGATGGATGCGCCCAGCTTTCATTGACCGGGTCGCGGCCGATATGATCTCGGCTAACTGCGTGGTCGTTCTTATCGGCCGCGACCGGACAATGGCTCTGGCGATTCTCCGCGACCTCCTTTCCTCACCGAATTCGTAAATCACATCGGCGAGTGTTCGCTCGTCGAGGCGATTTACCACTTGATCGGCGGTGCGCTCGCTGCGCGGGTCCATGCGCATGTCGAGCGGTCCTTCCGCCTGGAAACTGAATCCTCGCGCGGCATCTTCGAGTTGCAATGAGCTGAGCCCCAGGTCGGCGAGCAGGCCGTCGGCCGATTGTGGCGCGACACCCTTGCTGACCTCCGCGAAGCTCTCGTTCACCAACTCGATTTGCGGCCAGTCGCCCGCAAGCTCTGCGGGTGGCTGCTCCAGATGTCGGCGCGCGATCTCCAGCGCCGCTGGATCCTTATCGAAGCCAATCAAACGACCCTGTGCGCCGAGGCATTTTGCGATTTCGTAACTGTGCCCGGCCAAACCGAGGGTCGCGTCGATATAGATTCCACCGCGCCGGATGGCTAAAGAGTCGATCGCTTCCTGTAAAAGAACTGGAACGTGGCCAAACTCCCTGTTTCCACCACGTTCGCCCCACTTGGGGGCGTTTACATCCCCAAACTGCCCGTCCACCACTAAATGCCCAAGCCGTCGAGAGTCGCCTCATCCTCAGCCGTGAATGCGGTCTCTTCGATCTCCTTGCGGTACGCCTCGAGGTTGCGGACTTCCAGATACGTCAACTGCCCGACCACGGCCACTTCGCCCTTCACCTGCGCCGCTTCCCGCAACAGCGAGGGCATCAGCAGCCGGCCCTGGTTGTCCATCTCCACCACCTGGCCGTAATAATTGGTGCGATCCAAAAACTTCTTCTTGGTTGGGTTGTAGGTCGAAAGGCGCGCCAGCTTCTCTTCGATGCGCTGCCATTCCTCGAACGGATAGATCTCGGCAATCTTCCCAGTCCGGCTGGTGATGTAGAACTGGCCGCCGGAGTACTTCTCGTCGAGCACGCGCTTGAATTCCGCCGGCACCTTCAGCCGCCCCTTTTCGTCCACGCGCGTGGGATAGTTGCCACGAAACATACTTCCCAACCATTCCCGGGCCTCCTAAACTTCTATGGGCCGCCGCAGCGGCTGCCGGGGAGGTCAAAATGGTCAAAAGCGGGCTGATTACGGGTGCGTTGGCACTGCTTGTTGGGAACTTGCTATTCATCCCACTCCCAGCAACCGTGCTCCACCGGCCGTCCCATGCTCACCACTTTTTACCACTTTGTACCACATCCTACACCTAAGTTACTGCCTGTCAACAGGAATTTTCTAGGTCGCGGCACAAGAGGGCCTCCCCCCGCAGCCCAATGGAGAGAGCACTAGAAGTTGGGGTTCGGGTCGGCGCGAGCACAACAAATTGCGTTTACCAGTATGGTTCGGCATCATGGTGCTTGGACATAGAGCAACTGTGTTGTGCAAGCAGCTCCGATGAGACCCGCCCTAGAAGTAATCAACCAGATGCCCTGCAGACTGGGCGTGCGAAGGATTATGCTCGGATCGTGCAGTTCCTGAACAGGATGCCGTAGATGTGGACAGACTGAATCGCATCCTTACGAGGCATGGACTCATCCCTCGTTGGGAGAAGTTCAAGCGCAAGTATCTGGAGAAATAACGTGGACGAAAAAGAGAGGCGGAAGCGGCTGGCGTCGCTTCCGTTTTCTGAAAAGCTGAAGGCCCTGGAAAAGCTGAGGGACCGCAGCCGGGCGATTGCCGCCGCGGGCCTTAGAAAGTCCGCAACGCGAGCAGCCGCCCGGTGAGGAAAAATCAAACGCGTGATGAATTCAGCCGTGTAGCGTGTTTCGGGGATTCCGATTCTCCTCCGTTTATAATCTCGCTTTGCATTCCGGAGAACTTTGAAACTGGACGCGTGTTAGAGGCTCTGGGAGTGCCCGTCATCCCGCGTGACTCCTGATCCTAAAAAGCGAGAAGAAACCGGGGACCGCCACCGGCGAACACTGATTCTGGTTTTGGGCATCGCCATCTCCTTATTATTCGCGCTGGTGTTCTCGCAGCAGGCCTTCAATCTGACCCTGCGTCCCACCACATCCGAACAGGCGCTGATCTTTGTCGCGCTGTCCACCGTCATCTTTCTGTTACTGATCGCGCTGAGTTTTGTTCTCGTGCGCAATCTATTGAAGCTCTACTACGAGCGGCGCGCCGGCAAGCTGGGGTCGAAGTTCCGTACACGCATGGTAGTAGGGGCGTTGGCATTGTCGTTCACGCCGGTGATCTTCCTGTTCGGGTTCGCCTACGGGCTGATGAACCGCTCCATCGACAAGTGGTTCTCGCGTCCGGTGGAAGAATTGCGCGAGGACTCGGGCGAGATTGCCCGTCAGCTTTCCACCTACGCTGCCGAAAACGCGCGCACGGAAGCGGCCTCGATCGCCGCCTTGCCGGAAACGGCACGCTCCTTCGCCACGGGAAATTTCTCCAGCGTGGTCGATGTATTCCGTCAGCGTCAGGAAACTCTTCAGGGCGGCTTCGCGCTGGCACTGGTGGGCAACGCTGCCGTGGCGAGTTTTCATGTGCCGGAAGCCTGGGTTTTCCTCCGGCCACAACTGCCACCCGTAGAGCAATGGGATTCTGCGCGTGGCCAGCCGCTGAAGCTGATGGACCACGAATACATGCTGGGGAGCGCGCGCATCGGCGATGACGGCCGAATCCTCGTGGCCATGCCCCTACCGCCACAGTTCTCTGCCACGCTGCGCCAGATGGAAGCCAACCAGCGCATGTATTTCGAGTTGGCCCAACAGCGCAAGATCGTGCGTCGGACCTACATGGGTCTGCTGCTGCTTTTGACTGTGCTGGTGCTTTTTGCCGCCACCTGGTTCGCGTTGTTTCTCTCGAAGCTCGTGACTCGCCCGGTAGCGGCGCTCGCCGAGGCCATGCAGGAGGTCTCCCGCGGTCACCTCGACTATCGCCTGGAACTGGTGGCACCCGACGAATTTGGAGACCTGGTGGCATCGTTTAACCGTATGGCCACGGAGCTGCAAGCCAGTCGCCACCAACTTGAAGCCTCCAGCCGCGAACTGGCTGACGCCAATGTGGCCCTGGAACAACGCCGCCGGCACATGGAGACCATCCTGGAGAGCATCCCCACGGGCGTGCTTTCTCTCGATGCCAACCGCCGGGTAGTTCATTCAAACGATGCGTTCTCGCGCATCTTCGGCCGCAACGATTCTGATTTATGCGCGGGCGCATCCCTGTGCGACGTCTTTCAGCCTGAAGTGGTCGAGGACCTGCTTCACCTGCTGCGCAAAGCCGACCGCATGCGTACCACCACCAGTCAAATGGAAATCATGGTGAAAGGCGCCGTGCTTACGCTGGCAGTAACCGCCGCCTCGCTGCAGCACCGCGGAGAGCACCCGGGCTACGTAATTGTGTTCGAGGATTTGTCTCATCTGCTACGCGCGCAGAAGCAGGCGGCGTGGCGCGAGGTGGCCCGGCGCGTCGCCCACGAGATCAAAAACCCGCTTACCCCGATCGCGCTCTCGGCCGAACGCATCCGTCGCCACCTGGAACGTGGCAAGCAGCCCGATGCGGCCTCCTTGGCAGTGATCGAGAGCTGCGCACAGAGCATCGCCGGCGCGGTGGAAACGGTACGTACATTAGTAGACGAGTTCTCTGCCCTGGCGCGCTTCCCTGCCTCGCGCCCTCAGCCCGCCGATATCAACGCGATTGTGCAGGAAGCGGTGGCCATGTTCGATGGCCGCCTGGACGGCATCCAGGTCACCACTCTTCTGGCGTCCGGCCTGCCGCAGCTAGTGGCCGACCCCGAAGCCATGAAGCGCGCGCTTGCCAACCTTGTGGACAACGCCGCCGAAGCCATGCAGCACTCGCTGGTCAAGGAGATACAGATCTCAACCGCTCTCGCCGATACGCGCGAATCCATCGAAGTGGTGGTCGCCGATACGGGCCACGGCGTCTCACAGGAGCTCAAGCAGAAGCTGTTTTTACCCTACTTCTCCACTAAGGGCCGCGGCACCGGGCTTGGCCTGGCCATTGTGAGCCGCATCGTGGAAGAGCATCATGGCTCTATCCGCGTAGAGGAAAACGCCCCCGTGGGCGCGCGGTTTATAGTGGAACTGCCGGTGGCCGCCGGTGAGACCGCTACTGCCATCGCCTCGTAAAATCTTGCTTGGGGCGTGGGCGCAAGACAGCCACTACGGAGACACGGAGGGAGGAGATCTCCGGCGTTGCTCCGTGGCTCCGTGCCTCCGTGGTAGGTGTTTTCTGCGGATATTAAAGCTGTGTCGCCCGGTTGTGAAAAAACCGACTCACCATGCCTAACATTCTCATCGTGGATGATGAACCCGGCATTCGCCAGTCGCTCAAGGGGGTGCTGGAGGACGAAGGTTACAAGACTGTGGCTGTCGAGAGCGGAGAGGCGTGTCTCGCGGCCTTAGACAAGCTCAGCTTTGACGCCGTGCTGCTGGACGTGTGGCTCCCCGGCATGGATGGTCTGGAGGCGCTAGAAAAGATCAAGCAAGCGGAGGACGGGCCCGAAGTCATCATGATCTCCGGGCACGGCACCATCGAGACCGCGGTGCGAGCCACCAAACTCGGTGCGTTCGACTTTCTGGAAAAGCCGCTGTCCCTGGAAAAGACGCTCATCCTGCTGAAGAATGCGATTGAGACGCGCCGGCTGCGGGGGGAAAATCGCGACCTGAAGAAGCAGCTCCAGGCCAAGAGCATCGTCGTCGGCGACAGCATTCCCATGAAGGCCCTGCGCCAGCAAATCGGGCTCATGGCGCCCACCAATGGCCGGGTTCTCATTTATGGTGAGTCGGGCACAGGCAAGGAGCTCGTCGCCCGCGCCATCCACGCCCAGAGCCTGCGCAAGGACTCGATGTTTGTCGAGGTCAATTGCGCCGCAATCCCCGAGGACCTGATTGAGAGCGAACTGTTCGGGCATCGCAAAGGCTCCTTTGCTGGGGCCGGAAATGACAAGGTTGGCAAATTCCAGAAGGCAGATGGCGGCACGCTTTTTCTTGACGAAGTCGGCGATATGAGCCTGAAGACGCAGTCCAAGGTGCTGCGCACGCTGGATGAGCAGCGCTTCACGCCCGTCGGCGGCGACGAGCCGGTCACGGTAGACGCGCGCGTCATCGCCGCCACCAACAAGGATCTGGACGTTGAGATCTCGAAGGGAAACTTTCGCGAAGACTTGTTCTACCGGCTGAACGTGATTCCCTTTCACGTGCCGCCGCTGCGGGAAAGGCGGGAGGACATCCCGCAGCTCGCACGCCACTTCCTGAAGGAATTCTCCGCCGCTTACAGCCGTCGCGCCAAAGAATTGACCGACGATGCAATCGACGCGCTGATGCGCTATCCCTGGCCGGGAAATGTCCGCGAGCTGCGCAACCTCGTCGAGCGCATGGTAATCATGAACCCTACGGCCACCAGGCTGGAGCGCAAGCATCTGCCGCCGCTTGTTTACCGCGACGGCAGCCGGCGGGCGCTGGGCGAATTCTCCACTCTGCACCAAGCCCGTGCTGCCTATGAGCGCGACTACATTCTCAAGAAGCTGGATGAGAACCACGGGAACATCAGCCGTACGGCCGAAAGTCTAGGTCTGGAGCGTTCTCATCTTTACCGAAAGATGAGGGCGCTGGGAATAGCGGTGAAGGAGTAAGCGAGCGCCCCCCGAACCTATACACTTGTTACTACACATTGGCGTGTGTAGAATATACTAGATGCCGACCAATCTTGCTATCGATGACCGGCTGATCGAGGAGGCGCGCCGCACTGGGGGACACAAAACCAAGAAGGAAGCTGTGACTGCTGCGCTGGACGAGTACATCCGGCGCCGCAAGCAGTTGGAGATTCTCAAATTGGCCGGCGCTATCGACTATGATCCCACCTACGACTACAAGGCAGCGCGCCAGCGCAAGAAGCGGCGATGATGGTGCTGGTGGATACCAGCGTATGGTCGCTTTTCCTACGGCGCCAGTCCCGCCACTTGTCGCCAGAACAAGCGCGCGCCAAGCAAGAGCTGGCGGAGTTGATTACCGAGGGGCTCGCCCAGATTATCGGCCCCATCCGCCAGGAACTACTGTCGGGGATTCGGGAAGAGGCGCAGTACCGGGCTTTGCGCGAGCGCCTTCGCGCCTTTAGCGACGTTTCGTTGACCACAGAGGACTATGAGCAGGCGGCCGAAGCCTGCAATCATTGCCGTGCTCGAGGCATCAGCGGTTCTGCCGTGGACTTCCTCATCTGTGCCTCCGCCATGCGTCGTTCTTGGCCTGTGTTTGCTACAGCTCGGGATTTTAGAAGTTACGCCAGGCTCATTCCTTTGCGTCTGTATGTATCTCGCTTTTGAGGTGAGCCGGCGGGTTTGGCGGAGTTCTTCCCTTGCGTCCCGTCGGGATGACGAGCTTACTCGCCAGGCTCTTGAGCGAGGCCCTCCAACTGCTTCCGCCAATCCAGTTCTTCGATGAATTCCCTGGATTGGCGCCATCCCGGCCGCACCTTGACAAACAGCTCCAGGAAGACCTTCGTCCCGAGGATGCGCTCGATCTCCTGCCGCGCGGCCGTACCGATCTTCTTCAGCGTGTCGCCGTGCCGGCCGATGATGATCTTCTTCTGCCCATCGCGTTCGCAGTAGATGACGGCGGCGATCGTGGTCAGCTTGGGTGACTCCTCCCAGCGCTCGACCACTACCGTGCTGGCGTAAGGCACCTCCTGCGCCGTCTCCAGAAGCAGCTTCTCGCGCACGATTTCCGCGGCCAGGAAGCGCTCTGGTTGGTCCGTGATCTGGTCCTTAGGAAAATAGCGCGGCCCTTCAGGCAGCGTTGCCATGATGCGATCGAGCAACAATTGCAGGCCCTCGCCGGTCAGCGCAGAAATCGGGATGATCTCGCGGAACTCGTGCAGCTTGTTGTACTCGGCAATGATCGGCAGCAGTCGCGATTTTTCGAGCTGATCGATCTTGTTCAGCAGCAGGCAGACTGGGCCGCCGACCCTCTTCACCAGATCGAGGGTGAAGCGGTCGACAGGCCCAAACTTCTGGGTAGCATCCACGATGAGCAGGATTGCGTCACGGCCCTCAAGCGCATCGTACACCTCGCGCATCATCTTCTTGTTCAGCGAACTGTCGGGTTTGTGCACGCCGGGAGTGTCGATGAAGACAATTTGTCCTGCCGGCCGCCCTTTGCGCGCGGTGACGTTGACGATGCCCAGGATGCGATTGCGCGTGGTCTGCGGCTTGGGCGTGACGATCGCCACCTTCGCGCCCACCAGCTTGTTCAGCAGCGTGGACTTGCCGGCATTGGGCCTTCCGATGATGGAGACGAAACCGGAGCGAAAAGCCATTTGTGATTTCCGATTTGTGATTTGTGATTGGAGTCCGAGTCCACGCACAAATCGCAAATCACAAACGCCCTACTCCCTATTCGCTGCTCTGGGACTCGCGCTGATCCGCAGCCGCTCGACGCGCCGATCGGTGGATTCCAGCACCTCAAAACGGAGCCCGTTCTCCTCGACTACCTCTCCCTGCTCGGGGATTCGTCCGAGGATTTCGCTCACCAAGCCGGCAACGGTGGCGGCCTCATGGCCGTTCGGCCGTACATGGAACAGCTCGTCCAAACGGTCAACATCCATGTTGCCGGGGACGACGTATGAACTCTCGTTCTCCCGCACAATGTCGGCCTTGGCCTCATGCTCATCGCGAATCTCGCCCACGATCTCCTCTACCAGGTCCTCGATGGTGACCACGCCGGCCGTACCACCATACTCGTCGATCACGATGGCCATGTGCTGGTTCTCGCGCTGCAGCTCGCGCAGCAGCGGACTCACCCGCTTGCTCTCGGGCAAGAAGTGCACCGGCTTCATCAGTTGGCCTACAGTACGGCTGCGCGCCTCGGTGTCGAGGACCTGCAGCACATCGTGCGCAAAGACGATCCCCTTGATATTGTCGATCGAGCCCTCGTATACAGGCACACGCGAATAGGGCGTGGTGCGCAGCAGTTCGGTGAATTTTTCGACGGTAGCGTCGAGGGGAACGGCGACAATCTCGGGCCGCGGCGTCATCACCTCACGCACGGTTTTATCGCCGAACTCGACCACCGACTGGATCAGTTCGCGGTCGCTCTCCTCCAGAATGCCTTCTTCCTGCCCAGCTTCAATCAGGGCGTCAACTGCCTCGGAGGGGTGCTCGGGCTGCTCCGGCGGACGCTCCTCGGCCAATGCCGCGACCGAGAGACAGAACCCCAGCACCAGTGTGACCGGCAAACAGATGTAAATGAGAATGCGAAGCGGCCAGATGAAGTGCCGCAGCCACTCACCCTTTGTGCGGGTGAAGAAAACGAACGGCAACAGGCGGTTGAAGATGATCACGATGAGCACGATCGAGAGCGCCGCCTGCGGGATTTCCGACTTCTTCCAAGCGCCGTCCGCTAAGCTGAAACCTTCGATCAGCATGGCGATTGCCGCCACGGTGATCGGCACCAGCACCGCCATCGACAGCGAAACACGCTCGCGGCTGAGCTTCAGCTGCGGCTCGATCCTCTGTTCGTAAACCTCGATGTTTTCCTGGAATTCGCGTGCCAGGAATTTGCCCATCTCCGAGTAGAGGCGGTCCATGTAGGACACCAGCGTGAGAACACCCAGCAAGACTAGGAGTGCGAGGATCGCAGCGGCGTTCATGATGATCGCCTCTTCCCGACCCCGTGCATCCCGTTTGTGCGCTCGATCAGTGTGGTGGGTAGACCGAAAGCAAAGCGCAACCGAGCCTCTTCGCGCGCCATCTCCCCGCTATCGCTTTCGTGGTCGTAGCCGGCCAGGTGCAGCAGCCCATGAAGGATTAGAATCTTCAGCTCGTCAG